>DASVLN010000001.1:0-5962 GCA_036384855.1 Burkholderiaceae bacterium
ATCGGCGCATCCGACCGCCCCCGCCCGCCGCACACTGCATGCCACTGACGCGCGCCGTCCGGCCCGGCCGGCGGCGCATCCGAACGCAGCAAGGAGCCCTTTCGCCCATGAGCGCCACCACCGCCATCGAACACCGCGCCGCCGCCCAGGCCGCCAACGCCGCCGTTCATGGTGCGGCGCGCGAATACCTGTCCTTCAAGCTCGGCGCCGAGGAGTACGGCATCGACATCCTGAAGGTGCAGGAAATCCGCGGCTACGAGAACCCGACCCGCATCGCCAACGCGCCGCACTTCATCAAGGGCGTCGTGAACCTGCGCGGCGTGATCGTCCCGATCGTCGACATGCGCCTGCGCTTCGGCCTCGCCGAAGTCCAGTACAACAGCTTCACCGTCGTCATCATCCTGAACATCGGCTCGCGCACCGTCGGCATGGTCGTCGATTCGGTGTCGGACGTGCTGGAGCTCGGCGGCGAGCAGATCAAGCCCGCCCCCGAGTTCAACGGCGCGATCGACGCCGCCTACATCACCGGCCTGGGCACCATCAAGACCGGCGACACCGAGCGCATGCTGATCCTGATGGACATCGAGCAGATGATGACGGCCCCCGACATGGGCCTGATGGACGACGCGATCTCCCACTAAGAACACGCCGGGGCGATCCAACGCCGCGACCTCACCGCGTCGCGCACCTGGCGCCATTCCTCGAAGTTGAAGGCCGCGCCGGGCAACCGGGGCGGCCTTGTCTTTTTGCGGCCGCGGACGAGCTCGCCGCGCCTACTGCTCGACGACGTCCGCGCCCTTGGGCGGCGTGAACGTGAAGTCCGCGGCCGGCACGGGCACGTTGGGCTGGAAGCCGTCGAAGACCAGCAGCGAGTCCTGGCCGAAGCTGTCGGCGATCTCCAGCTGCGCGAGCGCGTGCTCCTTGAAGCCGAGCCGCAGCCAGCGGATCGTGCCATCGGCCTGCTTCGGCGTCGCCTGCACCCACTGCAGGCCGTCCTTGGCGGGCTCCTCGGCGAGCGTGAACTCGTGCTCGATGTCGGTCGACACCAGCAGCGCCGCCGGCGTCGCGCCGAGCGCCTCGCCCATCTTGCGCGACGAGGCCTGGTTCAGGTCCGGGTCGTACAGCCACACGCGGGTGCCGTCGCCGACGACGGTCTGGGCGTACGGCTTCTCGTAGACGAAGCGGAAGCGGTTCGGGCGCTCGAACTCGAAGCTGCCGCGCGACTGCTTTTTCTTGCCCTGGGGCGACGTGACGGTCTGCGAGAAGGTCGCGCGGCCGGTCTTGACCGTCTTCACGAACTCGCGCAGGTCGTCGGTGGCCGAGGCCTGCGCGTGTGCGGCCAGCGTCGCGGCCGCGGCGAACAGGGCCGCGCGAAAGGTCGTCGATAGGGTCATCATTCGTCTCGCTTGGGAACCAGGATCTCGCGGTTGCCGCTGCCCGACATGCCGGACACCAGCCCCGACTGCTCCATCTGCTCGAGCAGCCGCGCCGCGCGGTTGTAGCCGATGCGCAGGTGGCGCTGCACGAGCGAGATCGACGCCCGCTTGTTCTGCAGCACCACCGCCACCGCCTGGTCATACAACGGATCGGCCTCCGCATCGGCTGACCCGCCGCCCGTCCCGTCGCCGTCGAGCTCGCCGTCGAGGACGCCGCCCTCGAGGATGCCCTCGATGTAGTTCGCGGGGCCCTGCGACTTGAGGTACTCGACGACGCGGTGCACCTCGTCGTCGCTCACGAAGGCGCCGTGCACGCGGGTCGGCAGGCCGGTGCCCGGCGCGAGGTAGAGCATGTCGCCCTGGCCGAGCAGCGCCTCGGCGCCCATCTGGTCGAGGATCGTGCGGCTGTCGATCTTGCTCGAGACCTGGAACGACAGGCGCGTCGGGATGTTGGCCTTGATGAGTCCGGTGATCACGTCCACGCTGGGACGCTGCGTCGCGAGCACGAGGTGGATGCCGGCCGCACGCGCCTTCTGCGCGAGGCGGGCGATCAGCTCCTCGATCTTCTTGCCCACCACCATCATCAGGTCGGCGAGCTCGTCGATCACGACGACGATGAAGGGCATGCGCTCCTGCGGCTCGGGATCCTCGGGCGTCAGGCTGAACGGGTTGGGGATCTTCTCGCCGCGCTCGGCGGCCTCGTCAATCTTCTTGTTGTAGCCGGCGAGGTTGCGCACGCCCATCTTGGACATGAGCTTGTAGCGCCGCTCCATCTCGTTGACGCACCACGACAGCGCGTTGCCCGCCTGCTTCATGTCGGTCACGACCGGGCACAGCAGGTGCGGGATGCCCTCGTAGACGCTCATCTCGAGCATCTTCGGGTCGATCAGGATCAGCCGGACGTCGCGCCCCTCGGCCTTGTACAGCAGCGACAGGATCATCGCGTTGATGCCGACCGACTTGCCCGAGCCGGTGGTGCCGGCGACCAGGCAGTGCGGCATCTTCGCGAGGTCGGCCACGACCGGGTTGCCGACGATGTCCTTGCCCAGCCCCATCGTCAGCAGCGAGCCGGCCTCGTTGTAGACAGTGGAGCCGAGGATCTCCGACAGCCGGATCGTCTGCCGGCGCGCGTTGGGCAGCTCCAGCGCCATCGTCGTCTTGCCGGGAATGGTCTCGACGACGCGGATGCTCACGAGGCTCAGCGAGCGGGCGAGGTCCTTGGCGAGGTTGACGATCTGCGAGCCCTTCACGCCGGTGGCCGGCTCGATCTCGTAGCGCGTGATGACCGGCCCCGGCGCCGCCGCGACGACGCGTACCTCGACGCCGAAGTCGCCGAGCTTCTTCTCGATCATGCGGCTGGTCATCTCGAGCGACTCGGGCGTGACCGTCTCCACGCGCGACGGCGGCACGTCGAGCAGGTCGACCTGCGGCAGCCTGTTGTCTGCGATCTCGGCGAACAGCGGCTTCTGGCGCTCGCGCGCGACGCGCTTGGACTCGGGCACCTGCACGACCTCGGGCTCGATCACGATGGGCACGTGCGGGACGTCGTCGACGCGGACGTCGTCGGCGGCGTGCTCGCGCTCGCGCAGGGCGATCTCGCCGATGCGCAGGTCCTCCTCGCGCTCTCGCTGGACGGCGCGGATCTCGCGCCGGCCGTCGATCCAGGCGCCGATCCCGTCGGCCAGCGCGACCCACGAGAAGCGCAGCGCCCCCGCCATGCCCACGACCAGCGCGGCGATCCAGAACACGCCCGAGCCGACGAAGCCGAGCCAGTGCATCGACGGCGGCCCGAGCACGAAGCCCAGCACGCCGCCCGAGTGGCCGCCGGGCACGCGAGGCTCCCACGTGTACAGGCGCGTCCATTCGAGCGCGGTGCTCGCGCACATCAGCAGCACGAGCCCGCCCCAGAAACGCAGGCGCGGCCAGCGCGCGACGGGGCCGTCCTCGCGGCCGGCCGACAACGAGCGCGAGCTGCGCGCCAGCCCGCGCAGCGCCTGCAGCAGGCCCACGAGGGGAAGCCAAGCCACCGAGCCGCCGAACGCCGCCAGCAGCGCGTCCGACAGCCAGGCGCCCGGCCGCCCGAGCAGGTTGAGCACCGGCCCGCCGTCGCCCGAGGTGGTGAAGCCGGGGTCGGTCGGCCGGTGCGAGGCGAGCGCCATTGCGACGGCCGTCCAGGCGACCAGCTGCAACAGCGATACCAGCCGCTGCCGCCAGACCGGTCGCGGCGCGAAGTCGCGATCGGAAGATCCGGCGAACGCCGGGAACTTGGGAAGAGCCAAACTCAAGAAGCGCCTAACGACATCGGGACGCTGCGACCGGAGCACCTCCGGCGCCGCCGCTCGCATGTCCCTTGGAAAGTTCAAGGGAGGGAGGGATCTGGCTCCGCCAGTCCCGATCCGGAGCACCCCCTCGGGGGGCAGCGACCAGCGGGAGCGTGGGGGCCGTCATTCACGACTTGCGATTCTGGATCTTCAGGGAGCCGTCTTCCTGCGTCTCGATGATGCCCCGTTCCTCGAGATCCTTCATCACGCGGCTGACCATCTCGCGCGAGGCGCCCACGATCTTGGCCATGTCCTGGCGCGAGACCTTGGACTTGATGACCTTCTCGCCGTCGATGTCCTCGGCCATGTCCAGCAGCGTGCGGGCGACGCGGCCGTAGACGTCCAGGAGGGCGAGCGACTCGATCTGCCGGTCGGCGCTGCGCAGGCGCGTGACCAGGCCGCGCATGATCGCGTACGACAGGCTGGAGTTCTCGGGCAGGCAGCGCGCGAACTCGGCGCGGCCGAGGATCAGCACGTCGCACTGCAGCTCGCAGCGCACCGTCGCGGAGTGCGGCTCGTTGTCGATCAGGCTCATCTCGCCGACGTAGTCCCCCGCCTGCAGGACGGCCAGGATGACCTCGCGGCCGCGCGAATCGGACGTCGTGACGCGCGCACGGCCGCTCAGCAGGATGAAGAGTGCGTTGCTCTTCTTGCCCTGCTCGACGACCAGTTCGCCGCGCCGGAAGCGGCGCTTGACGACGCCGTCCGCCACCACCCGCGCCTGATCGGTCGTGAGCATGGAGAACAGCGGGACGCGCCGGATCAGGTCCAGATTCGAGAGCATCGACATTCAAAAACCTTTCGCAAATCCCTGGGGACGGGGAGCCTGCATGGGGGCCGCCAGCGGGTCGCGAACGGCATCCCTACAATCGCGGGGTGCATTGTGCCTCGTGACATTGTGCCGTCCCAATCGAATTTTCCCCGAGCCGCCCCCCGATGACTTCCCCTGCCAACGACTCCAACCACGCCCAGGTGCTGATCCTCGGCTCCGGCCCGGCCGGCTACACGGCGGCGCTGTACGCCGCCCGTGCGAACCTCAGGCCGATGCTGGTCACCGGCCTTGCCCAGGGCGGCCAGCTCATGACGACCACCGAGGTGGACAACTGGCCCGCCGACGTCGCGGGCGTCCAGGGCCCCGACCTGATGGCGCGCTTCCTGGCGCACGCCGAACGCTTCGACACGAAGATCGTCTTCGACCACATCAACAAGGTCGACCTCTCGAGGCGCCCGTTCACCCTGGTCGGCGACTCGGGCACCTACACCTGCGACGCGCTGGTCATCGCCACGGGCGCCTCGGCCAAGTACCTCGGGCTGCCGTCCGAGGAGTCCTTCATGGGCCGCGGCGTCAGCGGGTGCGCGACCTGCGACGGGTTCTTCTACCGCGGCGAGGAAGTCTGCGTCGTGGGCGGCGGCAACACCGCCGTCGAGGAGGCGCTGTACCTGGCCAACATCGCCAGCAAGGTGCACCTGATCCACCGCCGCAACAAGTTCCGCGCCGAGCCCATCATGATCGACAAGCTGATGCAGAAGGCGGCCGAGGGCAGGATCCAGCTGCACCTCGACCAGACGCTGCACGAGGTGCTGGGCGACCAGACCGGTGTCACCGGCGTGCGCACGAAGTCCGTCGAGGGCGAGGCCTACGCCGAGATCGCGGTCAAGGGCTGCTTCATCGCGATCGGCCACTCGCCCAACACGTCGATCTTCGAGGGCCAGCTGAAGATGAAGGACGGCTACATCGTCACGCGCAGTGGCAACGAGGGCTTCGCGACGATGACCAGCGTCGAGGGCGTCTTCGCGGCGGGCGACGTGCAGGATCACGTCTATCGCCAGGCCATCACCTCGGCCGGCACCGGCTGCATGGCCGCGCTGGACGCGCAGCGCTTCCTCGAGCAGTTCGCCTGACCGGTCGCCGGCCGTTCGTGGCCGGGTCGGGCGGGCGCCACCGGCACGCCCTGGCCGCGGCGGCCGAATTCGTGTATGATCCGCGATTCCCCTGGAGTCGTGCCGCCCTCTTGGCGTAAGTGCGCGGCCTCCACCCGGATCGCATGGGGCGTTCCGCGCAATCAAGGAGAGCTTCATGGCTCGCGTGTGTCAAGTCACGGGCAAGCGCCCGATGGTCGGGAACAACGTTTCCCACGCCAACAACAAGACGAAGCGTCGCTTCCTGCCGAACCTGCAGTACCGCCGCTTCTGGGTCGAGAGCGA
>DASVLN010000002.1:0-2068 GCA_036384855.1 Burkholderiaceae bacterium
CGGCTTCGCGGCGCGCGTGGCCCGCGCGAGCGGCGCGGGCTCGCCGCTCAGCGGCCCCGGCCACATCCGCAGGAAGCGCGGCGCCTGGAAAGGCTTGCAGGCGAGCCACGGGCCGTACTCGTGCGGATCGAGGAAGGCCGGCATGCGCTTCTCCTCGCCCGGGCGGTGGAAGCGGGCGTAGAACGCATGGGCGTCGGCGTTGACCGTCAGCATCGTGAACGTGAAGCGGCGTTCGCCCTCGGGGCTCTTCCATTGCGTGTACAGGCCGGCCACGCCCAGCGGCTCGCCGCTTTCCCGCGCGATGCGCCAGCGCACGCAGTCGCCCGACTCCCAGTTCGGCTCGAACACCGCCTCCACCGGCACGATGCAGCGGTGGCCTTGCGCCCAGGCGTCGCGGAAGCTGGGCAGGCGCGCGACCGTCTCGCTGCGCGCGTTGTAGGTGCGGGTGCCGAAGCGGTGCTCGGCCGCCCACGGCGGCAGGAGCCCGAACTGGCCGGTCTCGGCGACCAGGGCGGGCCGTCCGCCCTCCTCGCCCTCGACCGCCAGGCGGATGAACGGCGCCGACCCGAGCGGGAAGACCTCGCGGTCGTCCTGGTCGCGGTCGAGGGCGACGCCGAAGGCGGCCAGCATCCGGTCGCGGCTGGCGACGGGCAGGTAGTTCGAGCACATGGGCCGGATGATACGGAGACGCACCGCTTGCAGCCGAAGGCCCGGCAGGCTCGCCGGAGGACGCCGGGACGCCGCGGCTCAGCGCCGCGCCGGATAGCCCGTGATCTCGCGGATCCGCGCGTACAGCGGGGCGAGCCGCGCGTACATCCGCGAGTAGACCTGCGCGTAGAGCTGGTCGTAGAGGTCGGCGGCGCGAGGATCGGGCTCGAAGGTGCGGGCGACGCGCGTCATCGCCTTCACGGCCGACGGGAAGTCGGCGTGCAGGCCCAGGCCGACGGCGCAGTCGATCGCGGCGCCCAGCCCGCTCGTCTCGTAGGTGTGAGGGCGGCTGGCGGGCAGGCGGAAGACGTCGGCCGTCAATTGCATCGCCGCGTCCGACTGCGAGCCGCCACCCGAGACGCGCAGCTCCGTGACCGCGACCCTGGTCTTGCGCTCGATGCGCTCGCGGCCGTCGCGCAGCGCATAGGCCAGGCCTTCGAGGATCGCGCGGTAGACGTGGGCGCGGGTGTGGGCGTCGCCGAAGCCGATGATCGCCCCCTTCGCGTCCGGGCCGGGATGGCGGATGCCCGGCGTCCAGTAGGGCTGCACGGTGAGGCCCAGCGAGCCCGGCGGCACGGCGGCGACGAGTTCGTCGAGCAGGATCTCCGGCGCGATCCCGCGCTCGGCCGCGGCAAGCACCTCGCGGTCGCCGAACTGCTCCTTGAACCAGCGCACCATCCAGTAGCCGCGGAAGATCTGCACCTCGCTCGCGTAGTGTCCCGGCAGCGCCGCGGGATACGGCGGCACGAAGGCGAGCGCCTCGGCGTACTGCGTCGTGCACACGTTGATGGTGGCCGTGGTGCCGTAGGAGACGCCGCCGACGTGCGGCGCCAGGCAGCCCGAGCCCAGCACCTCGCACGCCTTGTCGGCCGCCGCCGCGACCACCGGCACGCCCAGCGGGATGCCCGTGGCCGTGCTCGCGGCGTTGCCGATCTTGCCGATCACGGTGCCGACCGGCAGCAGCTCGGGCATCTGCTCGGGCGTCACCGAGAGCGCCTGCCATTTCCAGTCCCAGGACTTCGCCCACGCGTGGGCCTTGTAGTCGAACGGCACGTAGGCGACCTGCGAGCCGATCGAGTCGGCGAAGCGGCCGGTGAGCTTCCAGTTCAGGTACCCCGACAGCAGCAGCAGCTTGTGCACGCGGCCCCACTGCTTCGGCTCGTTCTCCGCCCACCAGTTGACCTCGGCCTCGCGCTGGAAGTAGCGCACCGTCTCGGCCACGCCGGCGAGCCGGAACGCCGCGCGCCACATCGGGTTGATGCGCGGCACCTGGCGCGCGCGCCGCTGGTCGAGCCAGATCAGCGCCGGCAGCGGCGTGCGGCCGCGCCGGTCGACCGGCACGACGGTGCCGCGCTGGGTC
>DASVLN010000003.1:0-2671 GCA_036384855.1 Burkholderiaceae bacterium
CGGCAGCCGGCTGGGCCTCGTCCATGGCGTCCGCCGGATCGAGGCCAGGGACGCCCTGCCGCCCGCGCTGCGGTCGGGGCTCTCGGGGGTGGACGGCGTGTTGCTCGCCTCGGCCGCGGCGGGGACGATCGCCTGGGCGGCGCTGGTGCCCGCGGGCGACGCCCTGGCGCCGGCCTCGACGGCGACCGGCATCGAGGCGTTCATCCTGCAGATGGCACTTGTCGGCTGGCGGATCTGGCGCTCGGCACCGCCCCCCCTCTCCCCGCCGCCCGCCACGCAGCCGTGACCGCAAGCGCGCACGATCGGCACCGCCAGCACGCCCACGCCCGCCGACGCCTGCCCGTTCGCCCCGGCGCTGGCCGATGTGCCCGGGGGGTCGCTGACTCGGCTCAGAAGCCCGACCCGGGCGTCTTCAGGAACTCGAGTTCCTCGTGCGTCGACTCGCGCCCGAGCATCGCGTTGCGGTGCGGATAGCGGCCGAAGCGGTCGACGATCGCCTTGTGGCGGCGTTCGTACTCGAGGTTGTCGGCGATGCCCAGCGTCTCGAAGAGGACCAGCGCCGTCTCGTGGACGACAGGCGACTCGCTGTGCATGTAGGGCATGTAGAGGAAGACGCGCCGCTGCGGATCGAGCGCGCGGTCGGCTCCGAGCGCGACGGCCGTCTGGGCGAGCGCCAGCGCGAGCGCGTCGGTCGCGAACGCGCGCCCGTCGTCGCGGAACATGTTGCGCGGGAACTGGTCGAGGACGATGACCTCCGCGAGCCGGCCTTCCGGCGTCGCGCGCCAGCCGGAGAGCTCGCACCGCGACGCCGCCCGATGCAGGGCGCCGAAGCGCTCGGCGACGACGCGATCGAAGGCGGGCGACTTGCCCCACCACTGGCTCGGCTCGATCTCCTCGAACCAGAACGACAGGACGACGCGGGGGTCGGCGAACGGCGTGGGCATGCGGCGATCATACGGCCGTCAGCTCGCGCACAGCTTCGGGCGCGCCCTGTCAACACGCGCTCGGCGTCGGCGTTGAGACGGGACAGGCGAGCGCCGCCGCGTGCGATCGACCGCCTGATCCCTCCATCCACCGGAAAGACCCGCATGAAGCTCAAGACCGTCCTCCTCGTCACCGCCTTCGCCGGCGCCTCCGCCGCGGTCGTCGCCGCGCCGCCGGAAAACGTCAGCGCGCGCAGGCATCCCAACATCGCCGCGGCGCAGCGCCTCGTCGACCAGGCCTACCGGAAGGTGGTCGCGGCGCAGCAGGCCAACGAATACGACATGGACGGCCACGCCGCCAAGGCCAAGGAGCTCCTGGAGCAGGCGGACAGGGAACTGAAGGCGGCGGCCGAGGCCGCCAACGCCAACCGGAAGTGACGGCGTGCACCCGGGCGGCGGGACGCCTCCGCGGGTGCCGCGTGCGCGATGATGGCGAGCGGGGTCGCGAAATTTTTCGCGGGGGCATGTAAGAAAGCGCCGGGGCCGTCGACAGACGTTCGTGCCGCTCGAGGCGCACTCTTCACCAACCAAGGAATCCCCATGGACAAGCAACTCTTCATCCGTACCGCCCTCGCCTCCGTCATCGCCCTGGGCGCGGTCAGCGCCGCCCACGCGGGCCCCGCCGCGCCGCAGCCCGGCAAGGACAAGTGCTTCGGCGTCGCCAAGGCCGGCCAGAACGACTGCGCCAGCGCGACCGGCTCGCACTCGTGCGCCGGCACGGCCACCAAGGACAACGACCCGGGCGACTGGAAGTACGTCGACAAGGGCACCTGCGAGAAGATGGGCGGCCACCTGGCGATGGCCAAGAAGTGACGGCCGCGGCCACGACCCCTCGCCCGCCCACGCGATGACGTTCTCCACGCTTCCCGCCCGCGCGGCCGGCATCGGCCTGCGGCAGCCGCACTACCGCGAGATGTTCGAGCGCGCCCCCGCGATCGGCTTCGTGGAGGTGCACAGCGAGAACTTCTTCGCCGACGGCGGCGCCGCCCTGCACGCGCTGGAGCGCGCGCGGGCGGCGTGGCCCGTGAGCCTGCATGGGGTCGGGCTGTCGATCGGCTCGGCCGACGCGCTCGCCGAGGCACATCTCGGCAAGCTGGCGCGCCTGGTCGAGCGCATCGAGCCGGCCGTCGTCTCCGAGCACCTCTGCTGGTGCGGCGTCGGCGGCACCTCGCTGAACGACCTGCTCCCGCTGCCGTACACGCAGGCCGCGCTGGCCCACGTCGCGGCACGCGTCGAGCGCGTGCAGGAGCGGCTGCGCCGGCCCATCCTGCTCGAGAATCTCTCGGCCTACGTCGCCTTCCGTGGCAGCGAGATGACCGAGACGGCCTTCCTCTCGGAGCTCGCGCGCCGCACCGGGTGCGGGCTGCTGCTGGACGTGAACAACCTGCACGTCAACGCCGTGAACTTCGACTTCGACGCGCAGGCACGGCTTGCCGAGCTCGACGGTGCGAAGATCGGCGAGATCCACCTGGCGGGCCATGCCGTCGTCGACGACTGCCTGGTCGATACCCACGGGGGTACCGTCGCCGAGCCGGTGTGGGCGCTGTACGAGGCCGCGTGCCGGCGCTTCGGGCCGAAGCCGACGCTCGTCGAGTGGGACACCGACCTGCCCGCGCTCGACGTGCTGCTGGGCGAGGCCGCGTCGGCCGCGCGCATGATGGCCGGCACCGCGGAGGCCGCGCATGCGT
>DASVLN010000004.1:0-9845 GCA_036384855.1 Burkholderiaceae bacterium
CGACGTCCCGGGCCTCGGCGCCCGAGACCGGCAGCAGCGCGATCACGATGCCGATCGTCACCGAGAACAGCAGGGCAACCAGCGCGAGGCTCTCGGCGACGAGGTCCTCGCGGGTCTGCGTCAGCGTGCCTTCGATCCACGGCGGGGCCAGGTCGCGGGCGGCGGATTCGGCGGCGTCGTCTGGCGTCATGGGGTCCTCGTCCCTGGCTGGTCGTCCGGCGGCGCGCCGGGGGCGCACCGCGCGCGGGCGGTCGAGCGCCTCGCGTCCCTGGTCTTCGGACAGTCTGGCCTGCGGCCGAGGACGCCGCTGTGGGGGCATCTGGACGCGTCGCGTCAGGCAACCGAAGCGCGCGCCGCCCTGCCGGCGGGCATTCAGTCGTCGAGGTCGATCAACTTCTCGCGCAGCGCCCAGCGCACGAGCGCCGGAATGTCCGCGAGCTCGAGCTTGGCCATCAGGCGGCTGCGGTACGTGTCCACCGTCTTGGGCGACAGATGGAGCTCCTCGCCGATCGCCGCGCTCGACTTGCCGCGCGCGACCATCACGAGGATCTGGCGCTCCCGCGGCGACAGCGTGCTGCCCTTGTCGGCATCGCTGGTCAGGCCCTGGACGGCGATGTCGGTCAGCCCGGCGCCGAGGTAGCGCCGGCCGGCGGCCACGGCCTGGACGGCGGACAGCAGCTCGGTGCTCGCGGAGCCCTTGAGCACGTAGCCGGAGGCGCCCAGGCGCAGCGCCTCGGCGACGTTGCGCGGCTGGTCGGACATCGACAGCACGATCGCGCGCGAGGACTGGTTGCGGCGATGCAACTCGGCGAGCACCTCGAAGCCCGAGCGGCCGTCGAGGTTCAGATCCAGCAGCACGATCTCCGGCTGCATCCTGTTGACCTCCGACAGCGCCTGCGTAATGTCGGAGCCTTCGCCGACGATGGCGTGGCCCGCGCCTTCGAGCAGCGCGCGCAGCCCGGCGCGGACGATCGGATGGTCGTCGATGAGATAGATCTTGGTCATTCCCTGGTCTCCCGATCCTCCCTGCCGATCCCGCGGCGGGGACGATGTTCCCGTTCGCTCGCGCCGCGCATGCGTGCCCGGCGCGAGCCTCCCTTGCCGATCGCCGCCTCTCTCGCGCGATGCCAGGGCGACGCGCGGGACGGATTCAGGGTCCTCGAAGCACGTTACGCCGCGCTTCACCCGCGGTCAATGGCGAAATCGACAGTTGAGACTGTGCCGCGCGCTGCAGTCGCATGTGCGCGCAACAGCGCGCGTAACCGGTTCCAATTCCGCGGGCGAGTTCAGGCGCCCAGGAGGGCGACGAGCTGGTCCATGTCCACCGGCTTGACCAGGTGCGCGTCGAAGCCCGCGGCGTGCGCGCGGGCGACGTCTTCGGCGCCGCCGTAGCCCGTGAACGCCACGAGGCGCAGCGGGCGGCCGGCGCGGCGGCGCCGCATCTCCGCGGCGAGCTGGTAGCCGTCCATGCCCGGCAGGCCGATGTCGATCAGCGCGATCGACGGATCGAAGCGTTCGGCGAGCTCGAGCGCCGCCTCGGGGTGCGCCGCGGTCGCGACCTCGAAGCCGAGCATCTGCAGCAGCATCTCCAGCGATTCGAGCGCGTCGACGTTGTCGTCGACCAGCATCACGCGCTGGGCGGCTTCGGCGGGGCGGTCGGCGGAGGACATGGCGGGGGGGCGGCGGACGCGGAAGTTGCGCGGATTATGGCAGCCGCGCGCGTGCCTGCGCACGTCGCGGCGCCGCTGTCCTACACGACGCAATCCGCTGCGCCTACCGCCGGCGGCGGCCACCCCGTCGACACTGGCCGGGAGACTCGACAACGATGCACCCAGGAGACGACCATGCCCACGACGAGCAGGGCGGCGCCACGCCGCGCCCGGACCCGACGCGCGAGGAGCGCGCGATGAACCGGCGCGAGGACGTGCACGTGATCCCGGCGGCCGACGAGGCCGCCGTCCTCATGCTGGAGGACGTCGATGCCGAGGGCGCGCCCCGCTCGCGCCGCCGCGAGCGCGTCGTCCTGCACACGCCGGTGGACGTGCGCAGCGGCTCGGCGGTGGTGCTGTCGGTGCTGCTCAGCCTGTACGCGCTGCACTGGGCGGCGGAGATCGTCATCCCCGTGCTGATGGGGCTCCTGTTCAGCTACGCGCTGTCGCCGGTCGTCGACCGCCTGTGCCGCCTGCGCGTGCCGCGCCCGCTGTCCGCGGGCATCGTGATGGTCATGCTGGTGGGCGGGCTGGCGTGGGCGACCTACTCGCTCAGCGACCAGGCCAACAATCTGCTGGAGTCGCTGCCCGACGCCGCCCAGAAGCTGCGCTCGACGCTTCACGCCAACGCGCGCCACAACGACAACACCACCATGGCGCAGGTGCAGAAGGCCGCGGCGACGCTCGAGCTCGCGGCCGCGGACGCCGGCTCGCGCCCGGCGCCGGGCGTCGCCAAGGTGCAGATCGTCAAGCCGGGCTTCAACATCCAGGACTACCTGTTGACCGGCACCGTGCGCGCCGCGGAGGGCGCGCTGCAGGCGATCGTCGTCGCGTTCATCACCTACTTCCTGCTCGCCGCGGGCGACACCTTCCGGCGCAAGCTCGCGCGCATCGCGGGACCCTCCTTCGCCAAGCGCAAGATCACGGTGCAGGCGCTCGACGAGATCAGCGACCAGGTACGCCGCTACCTGCTCGTGCAGCTGCTCGGCAGCGTGATCGTCGGCGCCGCCACCGGGCTCGCGTTCCTCGCGCTGGGCATGAACAACGCCGCGGTCTGGGGCGTCGTGGCCGGCGTGCTGAACCTCATCCCGTATGTCGGCACCGCCGTCACGGGCGGCGCCTCGGCCGTCGTCGCGCTGCTGCAGTTCGGCACGATCAAGATGGCGCTGGCGGTGGCAGCGGTCTCGGTCGTCGCCCACATCGTCACCGGCTGGGGCCTCACGCCCTGGCTCACGAGCCGCACGAGCCGGCTCAACGCGGTGGTCGTCTTCATCGGCGTGCTCGCCTGGGGCTGGCTGTGGGGCGTCTGGGGCCTGCTGCTGGGCACGCCCATCCTGATGGCCGTCAAGGCCGTCTGCGATCGCGTCGACGACTGGAAGCCGCTCGGCGAGCTGATGGGGGGCAACGACCGGCCCGGTGACCGCGTCGCCTCCGGGACCGCGGAACCCTAGGTGCCCGGCTGCCGGTGCCTTCAGGACGCGGCCGGCACGGGCGCGAGGCGCAGTGCGGCGATCGCGTCGAGCACGCCCTTGACCTTGAACGGCCGCAGCAGCAGGCGCCGCACCTCCAGCTGCTTGAGCCGCAGGGCGAGCGAGGTGTCGCAGGCGCCGGCCGTGACGGCGATCGGCGTCGTCGCGGCGCATTTCGTTTCGCCGCCGCGCACGCGCGCCATCAGCTCGAGCGCCAGGTCTTCCTCGTCGAGCGACAGGAACAGCGCCTCGAACGATCGTCCCGCCACGAGCCGCGCGGCGGCGTCGATGGTGGTGGTCTCGTGCGGCTCGGCCAGGCGCAGGTCGCGCGCGACCGCCGCGACGGTGCGGCGCAGGAGGAACTGCGGCTCGACCAGCAGCAGCGAGATCGGCGGCGCCGCCGGCGCCACCGCCTCGTGCGCTGGCGCTGGCGCTGGCGCGTGCGCTGCCGGCTGCCGCGGCGCGTGGACGACGGCCATCAGCGGGCCTCCGTGCGCTGCACGAGTTCCTCGACGACGAGGTCGCGCAACGAGCCCAGGATCGCGAGGTCGACGGCATCGAGCGCGCGCGGCCGGCGGTCGGCCAGGCACAGCGTCCCGACCCGTTCGCCGCCCGGCAGCTGCAGGGGCGCGCCGGCGTAGAAGCGCAGGTGCGGCTCGCCGGTGACGAGCGGGTTGTCGGCGAAGCGCTCGTCGGCAAGCGTGTCCTCGACGACGAAGAACTCCGGCTTCAGGATCGCGTGACCGCAGAACGAGCTCTCGCGGTCGGTCGCGCAGGTGTCGAGGCCGACTCGGGCCTTGAACCACTGGCGCTTCTCGTCGACCAGGCTCACGAAGACCATCGGCATCTCGAACTCGTCGGCGGCGAAGCGGACGAGGCGGTCGAAGCGCTCCTCGGGCGGGGTGTCGAGGATCAGCAGCGCCCGCAGCGCCTGCAGGCGTTCGCGGTCGTCGGTCGGGATGGGGGCGGCAAGCATGGCGGCGTCGGCGCGGCGGGTCGGGGACTTCGTGGTCTTCGGCCGCCGGGAGCGGAACTTGAGCGCGAGTCGGATACCCCGGCCCGTGTCTGCCGCGCAGCTAGGCGAAGGTGTTGCGCCCGGCCGCCTTGGCCGCGTAGAGCATCGCGTCGGCGTGCGCGATGAGGCCCGGCGCGTCCTCCACCGATTCGACCTGGAACGCCACGCCCACGCTCGCGCCGATCGAGACGTCCAGCGCACCGACGGCGAACGGCCGCCCCGCGGCCTCGACCACCTTGGCGGCCACCGCCAGCGCGTGCTCGCGCTCGCGCAGCCCGGTCAGCGCGAGCGCGAACTCGTCGCCGCCCAGCCGCGCCACCGCGTCGGCGGGCCGCACGAGCTCGCGCAGGCGCAGCGCGAACAGGCGCAGCACGTCGTCGCCGGCGGAATGGCCGAAGGTGTCGTTGACCGGCTTGAAGTGGTCGAGGTCGATGTACAGCAGCGCCACCTGCGCGATGCCGTCGGCGCGGACGCGCTCCTCCAGCCAGGCCTGGAGGCCGGCGCGGTTGAGGAGGCCCGTCTGGGCGTCCGTCTGCGCGAGCGCGAGCAGGCGCCCGGCCTCGTCCTTCTGCTGCGTGACGTCGAGCGCCATGCCGACGAAGCCGTCGGGCTGGGCGCCGATGCGCAGCGGCGTGTAGGTCAGGCTCAGGTGGCGGAAGCGCCGCGCCGCGTCGTAAGTCTCGAAGCTGACCGTCTCGCCGCGCAATGCGCGCTCGATCCAGGGCCGGCGCCGCGCGTACTCGTCGGGCGTGACGAGCTCGTGGATCGCGCGCCCGAGGATGCGCTCGCGCGGCAGCTGGACGGCCCGTTCGAACGCGCTGTTCACGAGCCGGTAGCGGCCGTCGCGGCCGACGACGGCCACCATCGCGGGCAGCGTCTCGACCACCGACTCCAGCGCGGCCGTCTGCAGCGCCAGCGCGTCGCGCGCCGCGACTTCACCGGAGATGTCGCGCATCACGGCCGACAGGTGCTCGACGCGCCCGTCCGCGCCGCGGTGGGCGATCACGAGGTGGTTGACCGGGGTCACGCCCGCGGCCAGCTGCAGCGTCGCCTCGCCGATCCAGCACCCGCGCGTGCGCAGCACGGGCTGGATCTCCCGGGCGTAGCGCTCGGCGGTCTGCGGGGTGACGAAGTCGGCGATCGTCCAGCGGCCAAGCGGCGCATCCACCGGGATGCCCAGGGCATGCCGCAGCGCCGGGTTGACGTACTCGAGGACGCCGCGGCGGTTCGCCTGCACGACGAAGTCGGGCGTCAGCTCGAGGATCTGCGTCAGCTCGCGCAGCCGGCGCTCGCTCGAGACACGATCCGTGATGTCGATGCCGGTCGCGTAGAAGCCGCGGACGCGACCGTCGTCGCCGACGTCGGGAAGCAGGCTGCAGTCGATGCGGCGCACGTGGCCTCCGACCGCGTCGTCGTACTCGAACTGCTGCGGCTCGCCGCGCAGCACGGCGGCGATCCGCGGGCCGACGACGTCGTCCGCCTGGCCGCGATTGACCTCCGAGCGCGTGCGGCCGACGATCTCCTCGCGCTCCAGCCCGAAGCGCTTGCAGTGCGCCCAGTTGACGAACCGGTACCGGGCACGGGTATCGAGGTAGGCGATGCGCACGGGCAGGCTGTCGGTGATCTGGCGCAGGAAATGCTCGCTGTCGGCCAGGCGCTGCTCGAGCTGCTTGCGCTCGGTGATGTCCTGCAGCGCGCCGACGATGCGACGCGGGCGGCCGTTCTCGAACTCGAGGCCGGCCACGGTGCGCACCCAGATGCGCCGGCCCTTGCAGGTGATGCGCGGCAGCTCCAGGTCCCACGGCACCCCGCGCTCGATGCAGTCGGAGATCGCCCTGTCCATGGTCGCGCGGGCCTCGGGGGCGTAGCTCGCGACGATCTGCTCGCGCGTGGGCGCGTAGTCGTCGTCGGCCTCCATGATGCGGCGCACTTCCTCGGACCAGACGTCGTCGCCGCCGACGAGGTCCTTCTCCCAGCCGCCGACGCCGGCGATGCGGCCGGTGCGGTAGAGGAAGGCCTGGCTCGCGCGCAGCGCGCGCTCGGCGCGCTTGCGCTCGGTGATGTCGCGGCCGACGGAGTGGAGCAGCACGCCGTCGGGCTCCTCCCGGCGCTGGTTCGTCCACGAGATCCAGCGCTCGTGGCCGTCGGCGTCCACGATGCGGTTCTCGCTGCGCCGCGCTCGCCCGGAGCGCAGCACGTCCGCGACTTCCAGCCGCATCGCGTCGCGGTCGGCCTCGGCGGCCATGAGCTCGTGGCGGTCCATGCCGACCATCGCCGCAGGCGCGTGGCCGAAGTGGCGCGCGAAGGCGGGATTGACGTAGACCAGCGTGCCGTCCCGGCGCGCGAGCGAGACGAGCTCGCTCTGATCCTCCACCAGCGCGCGGTGGCGCTGCTCGCTGAGCGCGAGGTCGTGGGCGATGCGGCGGCGCACGGCCAGCGCCTGCACGAGCTGGCCGATCGCCAGCGCGACGAACACGAGCAGCGAGCCCACCGCCAGCAAAAGCAGGCGCTGGACGCGGGCGGCGGCGGCGGCGATGTCCACGCCGATGCGGTCGCGGGCGTCGCGCGCGGCGTCGAGCAGCTCGCCCACGTCCGCCCGGGTGCGCAGCATCAGGTCGCGGCCGCGGTCGCTGAGCATCAACGCGAGGGCACGGTCGTGCCGGCCGCCGGCCTGCAGGCGAACGGTCTCGTCCATCTCGGCGAGCTTGTCGGTCACCAGCTGGCGCATCTCCTGCGACTTGCGCGCGACGCCGGGGTCGGCTACCTCGGCGCGGCCGTCCAGCGAGGCCAGCAGCGCCGGCATGCGGGCGACGGCCGCGCGGTACGGGCCCAGGTAGCGCTCGTCGTTCGTGAGCAGGTAGCCGCGCTGGCCGGTCTCGGCGTCGAGCAGGGCCACCGTCACGTCCTGCAGCGCCCGCAGGCGCAGCGAGAGGGCGGCCTGCCGCGACACCTGCTGCAGCGTGCGCTCGGCCTCGGTCGCGAACCGTGCCGTGACCCCGACCAGGCCGGCGAGCGACAGCGCGAGCGCCGCCAGCGTCAGCCTCAGCCAGGTCCTGCGTCGCGTGTGCGCCTCGTTCGGGTCGACCCGGCCGGCCATCTGCACGATTCCAATCCTTCGGCGTGGTCTCCCCGTCGTTTTTCCCGCGAGTGTAGGGGATGCCGGCGCCCCTGTCGGGCGGCGCCGGCCACGTCAACGCTGTCAGTTCGCCACGGCGCGGATGTAGATCGACGCGCTGGCCTTGCACAGCTGGCTGGAGGAGGCGGGTTGCTTGGGCAGCGTCAGGTACGAAGCCTGCACCGAGCTGGGCAGCGGCGTGGGCAGGTGCAGGTGGAAGCGCACCTCCTCGAGCCAGGACTTGCCGCCCGAGCTGACGCACAGGTACTCGATGTCGCTCTTCGCGTAGGTGCCGAAGTCCAGCGCGGCGGCGCTTTGCAGCTGCGACAGCGTCACGTGGCCGCCGACGTTGGCGGCGACCGTCGCGCCGAGGTTGCTCGCGTTGACGCTGCCCAGCATGCCCAGCGTCGGGGCGAAGAAGTTCTGCTGCGACAGGCCGGAGCAGGTGCCGTGCTCCGTCCATTCATGCCGCTCGAGGTAGGACATCGTGCCCGGCTCGTCGACCTGGAGCAGCGACTCGGTGGCGGGTTGCAGCGTCACCGCGGGCAGCATCGACCACTCGCCGGCCTGGTCCTCCGACTTCTGGGCCGCGCTCACGCCGCAGTAGGAGCCGTTCTGCGGCCACAGGCCGTGCAGCGAGAACTGGTGCGCGTCGGCGCGGCTGGGCGTTTCGCTTGTGCATTCCGGCTTGCCGGATTTGGTCAGGCAGAACGCGGGCTCCCAGCTGATGGCCAGGGCGTGGGTCTCCGCGGGCGCGGAGGCGCGCGCGGCCGGGGCGACGGCCGAGGCGGCGGCGAGGCCGGCGATCGCGAGCGCGCGGAGGAAGGGCAGGGCGGTCGATGCGGGGAGGGCGCGCGAGACGCGCGAGGAACGAGCGTGAGTCATGGCTGGGATCCCGTTGTGTTGATGGTTGGAGATCGTCCGTCCGGCTCGTGACCGGCGGCGATCGGCGCGAATTTCAGCACCGCGCCTTGTCAAATGGCGGTCATACGGTAAGGCGATGTAAGCGCGCGGGGGGCGTTTGCGGGTATACGTCTACGGGTATGCCCGGCATGCGCCGCGGCGGCTGTCGCCAAGCTTGCCGGCCGGGCCGCCGGGCCGCTCGTGGACAATCGTCCGATGCCCCGCCCGACCGCCCCCGGCCATGCCTGACGACACGCTCGTCTCCGCCGACCTGCGCCTGGCGGGCCGCCTGGACGCCCGCTTCTTCGCGCTGCTGGAGGCGATCGCCGCCACGGGGTCGATCAACCGCGCCGCGCGCACGGCAGGGCTGAGCTACCGCGGTGCCTGGCTGATCCTCGACAACGCGGCCAACCTGGCGCGCTCGCCGCTGGTCGAGAGCGCGATCGGCGGCAGCGGCGGCGGCGGCACGCGCCTGACCGACATGGCCCGCGAGCTGATGGCCGCGTGGCGCGACCTGCAATCCCGGCACCACGCCTTCCTGCGCGAGCAGGAGGCCTGGCTGCTGCAACGGCCGGCGCTCGCCGGCGCCCTCCGGAGGATGGCCATGAAGACTTCCGCACGCAACCAGTTCGCCGGCACGATCGTCGACCTCGCCCGCGGGCCGGTCAGCACCGAGGCCACGCTGGAGCTGGCGGGCGGCCAGCGCATCACGGCCGCCGTGACGACACAGGCCGCCGAGCGGATGGGCCTCGCGGCCGGGCAGGAGGCGATCGCGCTGATCAAGGCCTCGGCGATCGTGCTGGTGGCCGACTTCGCGGGCTACGTGCTGTCCGCGCGCAACCAGCTCGCCGGCACGGTCTCGCGCATCGAGCGCGGCGCCGTGTCCTCGCTCGTGGCACTGACGCTGCCTGGCGGCACGGTCGTCACGGCCTCGGTGACCAACGACGCCGTCGACGCGCTCGACCTCGCGGTGGGCCACGCGGCGAGCGCGGTCTTCAAGGCCTACTCGGTCCTGCTGGCCGTCGCCGCGAAGTGATCGTCAGCGCAGCAGCTTGAGGCTGCCGGTCAGCGACCGCACCCACTTCCCGGGCCCGGCGATCCCGAGGCCGTCGATCGCCTCGCCGGCCAGGCGGCGGCGCGGGAACTCGGCCAGGTAGTCCTCGAAGCGGTGCAGGCTGCGTGCGAAGCGCGGGAACGGCGCGACGACGCCCCCTTCGGGCACCACCTGCGCGCGCGCGAGCAGCGCGGCCATCGCCGCGGGCGTGGCCTGCAGGATGGGCACGGGCCGGTTGGAGCTGGTGCGCACGGCACGGCCGTCGGCATCGACGAGGACGTCGCCGCCGAGCACCGTCGCCGCGGCGCCCAGGCCGATGCCGATCGCCGCGACCGTGTTGGCGACCAGGCCGGCCGGCAGCGACGGGTCGACGACGATGGCGATGCGCAGGTCGTCGCCGCCGGTCGACGACCCCTGGGGCTCACGACCCGCGTCGACTCCGGCCTCGGGGAATGGGGCAGCGCTCATTCGGTGGTCGCCCCGGCGATGGTCAGCGCGAAGGTCGACACGCTCGCCGCGGTCACCGCCTGCGGCTGCAGCAGCGCGAGCTCGTCGCGCGGGCTCTCGAGGAAGCGCAGTT
>DASVLN010000005.1:0-2788 GCA_036384855.1 Burkholderiaceae bacterium
CGCAGCGGCCGCGACGGGCTCATCGGCGCCGGCGGTGCGAGCCGGCCCGCGGGCGCCGCGCCGAGCAGCCAGGCGACCGGCCGCCCTTCGCGGTCGAGGAACGAGCCCTCGTGCAGCGGCCCGAGCCACTGCCAGCTGCGCGTCGAGAACAGGTTGCCGCGATCGTGCACCGCGACCCAGTCGAGCGCGAGGTCGAACACGTGCTGGCCGTCGAACCAGCCGAGGTGGCGGGTGTCCGGCGCGAAGAACGGGATCATGGCTGGCATGCGGTCGCCCCGGCTCGTCAGTCGATCGGCTGCAGCTTGGCGACGCCCAGCGCCAGCCACTTCGTGCCGTGGCGGCCGAAGTTGACCTGCGCCCGGGCCTCTTCGCCGGAGCCCTCCAGCGTGACGATCACGCCCTCGCCGAACTTGGTGTGGAAGACCGACTGGCCGGAGCGGAAGCGGTGGCCGCCGGTCGTGGCGCTGCGGCCCTGCTCCATCGCGGCGGGCAGCGGCGGCGGCCCCCCCACGTCATCGCGGCGGCCGGCGCCGACCACCGACCCGAGGCCGGTGCCGCGCTGCCAGGCCTGCTGGTACTCGCGCGCATACCCCGAGCCGAAGCCCTGGTTGCGCGGCGTGATCCAGCGCAGGTTGGCCTCCGGCAGCTCGTCGACGAAGCGGCTCTTGACGTTGTAGCGCGTCTGGCCGTGCAGCAGGCGCGTCTGGCTGAAGCTGAGGTACAGGCGCTTGCGGGCGCGCGTGATCGCGACATACATCAGCCGCCGCTCCTCCTCCAGGCCGTCGTGCGACTGCAGCGAGTTCTCGTGCGGGAACAGGCCTTCCTCGAGGCCCGTGATGAAGACTGAGTCGAACTCCAGGCCCTTGGCCGAGTGGATCGTCATCAGCTGGATCGCGTCCTGGCCCGCCTGGGCCTGGTTGTCGCCGGCCTCGAGCGACGCGTGCGTGAGGAAGGCCGCGAGCGGGGACATGATCTCGCCGGTCTCGGCGTCGGGCGTGACCGGCGCGTCGAGCATGAGGCCCGGGACGTCGCGCGACGTGTTGCGGCTGGCGAGCGTGCCGGGGCCCAGCTCGTCGACCGGCAGCGCCACCGCATCGCGGCCGAACCCCTCCTGCGTGACGAAGGCCTCGGCGGCGTTGGTCAGTTCCTCGAGGTTCTCGACGCGGTCGGCGCCGTCCTTGTCGGCGCGGTAGAACTCGATCAGGCCGGTGTCGGCGAGCATCTGCTCGATGATCTCGCGCAGCGTCAGGCCGCGGGTGCGCTCGCGCAGCCCGTCGACGAGCGCGTTGAACTGCGCGAGGTTCGCGCCGCCCTTGCCGGCGACGCTGCCGACGCTCTGGTGCAGGCTGCGGCCGCTCGTGCGCGCCGCGTCCTGCAACTGCTCGATCGTGCGCGCGCCGATGCCGCGCGCCGGGAAGTTGACGACGCGCAGGAAGCTCGTGTCGTCGTTCGGGTTCTCGATCAGGCGCAGGTAGGACAGCGCGTGCTTGACTTCGGCGCGCTCGAAGAAGCGCAGTCCGCCGTACACCCGGTAGGGTATGCCGGCGTTGAAGAGCGCCGACTCGATCACCCGCGACTGCGCGTTGCTGCGGTAGAGCACCGCGATCTCCGCGCGCGGGGTGCCGGCGCGGTGCAGCTGCTGCGCCTCGTCTAGGAACCACTGCGCCTCGGCGAAGTCGCTCGTCGCCTCGAACACGCGCACCGGCTCGCCCGGGCCCTGGTCGGTACGCAGGTTCTTGCCGAGGCGCTTCGAGTTGCGGTCGATCAGGTGGTTGGCGGCGTCCAGGATGTTGCCGAAGCTGCGGTAGTTCTGCTCCAGCTTGATGACCTTGTCGACGCGGAACTCGCGCTCGAAGTCGGCCATGTTGCCCACGAGGGCGCCGCGGAAGCCGTAGATGCTCTGGTCGTCGTCGCCCACCGCGAAGACCGCCCCGTGCGGCCCCGCGAACATCTTCAGCCAGGCGTACTGCAGGCGGTTCGTGTCCTGGAACTCGTCGACGAGGATGTGCTGGAAGCGATGCCGGTAGTGCTCGCGCACGGCCTCGTGGTCGCGCATCAGCTCGAAGGCGCGCAGCAGCAGCTCGGCGAAGTCGACGACGCCCTCGCGCTGGCACTGGGCCTCGTAGGCCTCGTAGATCTCGACCATCGTGCGCGTCTGGCCGTCGTGCACCTCGATGTCCTTCGGCCGCAGGCCGTCCTCCTTGGCACCGGCGATGAACCAGGCGACCTGCTTGGGGACGAAGCGCTCCTCGTCGAGGTTCATCGCCTTGACGATGCGCTTGACGGCGGAAAGCTGGTCGGACGAGTCGAGGATCTGGAAGCCCTGCGGCAGCCCGGCGAGCTTCCAGTGCGCGCGCAGGAAGCGGTTGCACAGGCCGTGGAAGGTGCCGATCCACATGCCGCGCACGTTGACCGGCAGCATCGCGGCGAGCCGCGCCTGCATCTCCTTGGATGCCTTGTTGGTGAAGGTGACGGCCATGATGCCGCCGGGCGAGACCTGCCCGGTCTGCAGCAGCCAGGCGATGCGGGTGGTGAGCACGCGCGTCTTGCCCGAGCCCGCGCCGGCGAGGATGAGCGCGGGCCGCGCCGGCAGCGTCACGGCGGCGAGCTGCTCGGCATTGAGCCCGGCCAGCAGGCGGGCGCTGGCAGGGTTGTCGGGATTGGCGTCAGAATACTGGACGTGCATCCACCCATTCTAGAAGTCCGCGGCCGGCTCGCCCGCGCATCCGCCCTCGCCGCGCGCGGGGTTCTGGGCCTCGCGCTCGCCGCCGCCGCCGTCGCCGCCTCG
>DASVLN010000006.1:0-2135 GCA_036384855.1 Burkholderiaceae bacterium
CCGCCACCGCCGCCGAGCCGCGCGCCGTCGAGGCCGCGGTCGAGGCGCTGGCCGCGGGCACCGAGGGCTTCGCCGCGGCGCGCATGAACCGCGGCATCCGCGAGGCGCTCGCCGGGCGCAACGTCAACGACATCTGAAGACCACCTGCATGACGACGATCAAGATCCTCCCGCACGCGACGCTCTGTCCCGAGGGCAAGACGATCTCGGCGGCGCCGGGCACCTCCGTGTGCGAGGCGCTGCTGGAGAACGGCGTGCCCATCGAGCACGCCTGCGACATGAGCTGCGCCTGCACGACCTGCCACGTCATCGTGCGCGAGGGCTACGCCTCGCTCGGCGAGCCCGAGGAGACGGAGGAGGACCTGCTCGATCGCGCCTGGGGCCTGACGCCGCAGTCGCGGCTGTCGTGCCAGGCCATCGTCGCGACGACCGACCTCGTCGTCGAGCTGCCGAAGTACACGATCAACCACGCGCGCGAGAACCACTGAGGCATGAAAAAACGGCCCGCGGGCCGTTCGTCCGATGCCCCGCCGACGCGGCGGGCGAGGGCGCCTCAGCGCCGCACCAGCTCGCGCATCGCCACGACCGGGCCCCACTCGCGCCAGTTGGCGGCACCGCCGACGGTCTGCGGCGCGTCGCGCGACATCAGCAGGCCTTCGCGGTTCAGGTGCTCGACCAGCTCGTCGACCTCGCGCGCCGGTGCGCCGCAGCTGCGGGCCAGGTCACGCGTGCTGACGAAGCGCTGGGACAGCTCGCTCACGACGCGACGCATGGTCGTCTTCTGGAACCGGGCGGGCAGTTCGGGCCAGGCCGTGAGCTTGTATTGCTTCATGTTCTTGGAGGCTTTTCGGAGGTCTTGCTATCGGCCCGCAGCCGCGGGATTTCAGCCGCTCGCGCGCGCGGTCGACCCGCTTTGTACCGCACGAGTGCGCCCGCGGCAAACCGGGATGTCGCCGTTTGGACCCGATGAGTCGACAAATGCACACATACACTCGCCCCATGATCGTCCTCGGCATCGAATCCTCCTGCGACGAGACCGGCGTCGCGCTCGTCGAAGCGGGGCCCGCGGGCCTGCCGCGGCTGCGCGGGCAGGCGCTGCACAGCCAGATCCGCATGCACCAGGCGTACGGCGGCGTGGTGCCCGAGCTCGCTTCGCGCGATCACGTCCGCCGCGTGCTGCCCTTGCTGGAGGTCGCGCTGGGCGAGGCCGGGCTCGGGCGCCGGGACGTCGACGTCGTCGCGTTCACGCGCGGGCCTGGCCTGGCGGGGGCGCTGCTCGTCGGCGCGGGCGTCGCCTGCGCGCTCGCGGCGTCGCTCGGCCGGCCCACGCTGGGCGTGCACCATCTGGAGGGCCACCTGCTGTCGCCCTTCCTCTCGGCCGACCCGCCAGAGTTCCCGTTCGTCGCGCTGCTCGTCTCGGGCGGCCACACGCAGCTGATGCGGGTCGACGGCGTGGGCCGCTACGAGATGCTGGGCGAGACCATCGACGACGCGGCCGGCGAGGCCTTCGACAAGTCGGCCAAGCTGCTCGGCCTCGGCTATCCGGGCGGCCCGGCACTGGCGAAGCTGGCGGAGCAGGGCGATCCCGAGGCCTTCGCGCTGCCGAGGCCGTTGCTGCACAGCGGCGACCTGGACTTCTCCTTCGCCGGGTTGAAGACGGCCGTGCTGACCGCCGTGAAGCGGCTTGGCGACGACGCGACCACACAGCAGCGCGCCGACCTCGCCGCCAGCACGCAGGCCGCGATCTGCGAGGTGCTGGTGAAGAAGGCGCTGCGCGCGCTGCAGCAGATGCGGCTCAGCCGGCTCGTCGTTGCCGGGGGCGTCGGCGCGAACACGCGGCTGCGTGCGGAGCTCGATGCCGCCGCCGCGCGGCGCGGCCATCGCGTGCACTATCCCGAGCTCGCGCTGTGCACCGACAACGGCGCGATGATCGCCCTGGCCGGCGCGATGCGGCTGCAGGTCGAGCCCGGCCGTGCGACGCCGGACTACGCCTTCGACGTGCGGCCGCGCTGGCCGCTGGCGCAGGCCTGAACGGGCGAAGCCCCCGCGGCCGGAGGGCGGCGAGGGCTCCGTGGATTGCGACCGACGCCGCGCGGGCGCCGCGTCGATCAGTCGACGGCCAGCTGGGCGCTGGCC
>DASVLN010000007.1:0-3813 GCA_036384855.1 Burkholderiaceae bacterium
CCCGGCGTGCTGCTGGTGCTGCTGCTGGCGGCCGCCGGCGTCGTGGTGCGGCGCGTGCTGCTGCCGATGCGTCGCCTGGACGCCGCCGCCGCCGCGATCCGCCGCGGCGACCTGAGCCACCGCATCGCGAGCACCTCGCAGGACGAGCTCGGCGAGCTCGCGCGCGAATTCGACGCGATGACCGCCGCGCTGGTCGAGAGCGACCGCCAGCGCGACCGCTCCGAGCAGCAGCTGCGCGACATCACCGACAACCTGCCGGCGCTGGTCGCCTACATCGACCCCGGCCACCAGTACCGATTCGCCAACGACAAGTACCGCGAGTGGCTGGGCCACGACCCGTTCACGATGGTCGGCCGCCATGTCGCCGAGGTGCTGGGCGAGTCGCACTACCAGGCCGCCAAGGAGGCGCTGGACCAGGCGCTGCGCGGCGAGCGCTCGCGCTGGTCGCGCACCCTGCGCCGCGGCGGGCGCGAGACGCACCTGCTGGCCGAGTACATCCCCGACGTCGCGGCCGACGGCCGCGTCCGCGGCGTCTACGCGCTCACGATCGACATCACCGAGCGCCGCCAGGCCGAGCTGCTGATGCAGCGCAGCGAGCAGCGCATGGTCGAGCTCGCCAACGCCATCCCCGCGATGGTCGGCTGGTTCGACATGGACGAGGTCTGCCACTACGCCAACGACGCCGGCCTGCGCTCGCTCGGGCTGACGCAGGCGGACGTGCCCGGCATCACGATGCGCGCGGCGCTCGGCGAGACCATCTACGCCCAGCACGAACCCTACGTGCGCGAGGCGCTGCAGGGCCGGCGGGCGCGCCTGGAGGGCAGCATCCCGTTCGAGGGCCGCGAGGCGCACTTCCAGGCCCACCTGATCCCCGACC
Source organism: Burkholderiaceae bacterium (assembly GCA_036384855.1). GTDB lineage: Bacteria > Pseudomonadota > Gammaproteobacteria > Burkholderiales > Burkholderiaceae_C > Scleromatobacter. Next base: position 878 of record DASVLN010000007.1, read on the forward strand.
GCGTCGCCGGCGGCGCGCAGCGCGGCTACTACCTGATGACCTTCGACATCACCGCGACGAAGGAGGCCGAGGCCCGGCGCGCGCGTGCGGAGCGCCAGCTGCGCGCCATCGCCGACAACCTGCCGGTGGCCATCACGTATCTTGACCGCGAGCAGCGCTACCGCTTCGTCAACCGCACCGGCCTGCAATGGATCGGCAAGCCGGGCGGCGAGGTGCTCGGCCAGCGCATCGGCGACGTGCTGCGCCCGGCAGCCTACGAGTTGCGCCGGGCGGCGCTCACCCGCGCGCTGGGGGGCGAGCGCGTCGAGTTCGAGGTCGATCCCCCGCCGCTGGACGGCGTCGAGCGCGTCCTGCACTACGTCTACCTGCCCGACATCCAGGCCGACGGAAGCGTGGCCGGCGTCTACGGCCTGGGCTCGGACGTCACCGCGCTGAAGAAGGTCGAGCGCCAGCTGAGCCTGCTCGTGCGCTCCGACACGCTCACCGGCCTGGCCAACCGCTACCAGTTCAACGAGGCGCTGCCGCTCGCGCTCGCGCGCGCGCGCCGGGCGGGCAACTCGCTGGCGCTGATGTACCTGGACATCGACCGCTTCAAGTCCATCAACGACACGCTGGGCCACGCCGCGGGCGACGAGGTGCTCAAGGCCTTCGCGCAGCGGCTCGTGCAGAGCGTGCGCGCCACCGACACCGTCGCCCGCCTGGGCGGCGACGAGTTCGTCATCGTCCTCGAGGGCCTGAAGCTGCCCGACGAGCCGGGCGTCGTCGCGCGCAAGATCATCGCCAACGTGACGAAGCCGCTGGCGGTCGCGGGCCAGCCGCTCGCCCTCACGACCAGCATCGGCATCGCGTTCTGCTCGCGCGTGACGATGGCCGAGATGCGCAACGCCGAGGGCCTGCTCGCGCGCGCCGACGAGGCACTCTACGCCGCCAAGGCCGCGGGACGCGCCACGTGGCGGGTGCTGGTGGACGGCGTCGCGACCGCGGAGGAGGCGACCACGTGACGGCCAGGGTCTCCTCCGCTGATCCCGCCGCGCCGGCCGCTCCCGAATTCGCCATGACCCCCGATCCCGCCATCGTCCCGACCGCCGGCGATCTCGCCGGCCTGCCGCCCGAGGAGGCCCGGCGCCTGGCGGTGTTGCGGGAGCTGGGCGTGCTCGACACGCTGCCCGAGCCGGTGTTCGACGCCATCGTCGCCTCGGCCGCGCGCGCCTGCGGCGTGCCGATGGCCACCATTTCGCTGATCGACCTGAACCGCCAGTGGTTCAAGGCCCGCGTGGGCCTCGATGTGCCCGAGACGCCGCGCAAGATCGCGTTCTGCGACCACGCGATCCGCTCCGACCGGTTGATGGAGGTGCCCGACGCGACGCGCGACGAGCGCTTCGCCGCCAACCCCTTGGTCACTGGCCATCCGGACGTGCGCTTCTACGCCGGCGCGCCGATCCGGCTGGAGGACGGCTCGCGCGTCGGCACGGTGTGCGTGATCGACCGCGTGCCGCGCGCCCTCGACGACCGCCAGCGCGAGACGCTGGAGAGCCTGGCCGCGATCGTCGCGAGCCTGCTCGACCAGCGCCGCCGCCTGCTGCAGGCCACCGACCGCCTGGCCGAGACCGAGCGGCGCCAGCGCCGGCTCTACCAGGCGTCGCCGGCGATCCTGCAGTCGGTCGGGCCGGACGGCCGCGTCCTCGACGTCAGCGACCCCTGGCTCGCCCTGATGGGCTACGAGCGCGACGAGGTCGTCGGCCGCATGTCGTCGGATTTCATGAGCGAGGCCTCCCGGCGGCGCGCGCGCCAGGTCGTGCTGCCGGAGCTCTTTCGCACCGGGCGCTGCGACCGCGTCGAGTACCAGTTCGTGCACCGCGACGGCCACCTGATCGACGTGCTGCTGACCGCACGCCTGGAGCGCGACGACCAGGGCAACCCGCTGCGCTCGGCGGCCGTGCTGGAGGACGTGTCGGCCAGCAAGCGCCTGCAGGCGGAGCTCGACCGCACCACGGCGCACCTGGACGCCGTCGTCGACAACATGCCCGCGCTCGCGGGTTACTGGGACCGGGACGCGGTCACGCGCTTCGTCAACCGCGACTTCCAGGCCGCGGTCGGCCTGCCGGCGGACCGGCTGGTCGGGTGCGGACTCGCGCAGGTCGTCGCGGCGGTCGACCCGGTGGGCTACGAGACGATCGCGCCGCGCGTGGCCGCGGTGCTGGAAGGCCGGCGCCAGGAGTTCGAGTGCGCGCTGCTCACGACCTCCGGCCTGCGCCAGCTGCGCGTCACCTTCGTGCCCGCGCAGCCCGAGGACGGCCGCGTCGACGGCTTCTACGGCACCTTCTTCGACATCACCGGCATGAAGGCGCTCGAGCTGCGACAGCGCGAGAGCGAGCACCGCTACCGCCTGCTGTTCGACCACCTCGACAGCGCGCACGCGCTGCATGCGGTGATCCTCGACAAGGCCGGCAAGCCGGTGGACTACCGCTTCCTGGCCATGAACCCGGCCTTCTCAGAGCTGACGGGCCTCGACCCGGCGACCACGATCAACGCGCGCGCGACCGAGGTCTTCCCGCACATCGCGACCGATCCCGCGGACTGGATCGGCCGCTTCGGCCGTGTCGCGCTCACCGGCGAGCCCGCGCACATCGAGCAGCAGTCGGCGAGCGGCCGCTGGTGGGACATGGTCGTCTACCGTCCGGGGCCGGGCCAGTTCGCCGTCATTGCGCGGGAGGTCTCGCACGTCAGGCGCCTGGAGCGCGAGCTCGAGCGCGCGCAGGCTCAGGTGCGCGAGCTGCAAGAGAGGCTGGCGGGAGCGGTCGATCGCTGAGCCCGTCTGATCGGCGGCCCGCCGCGCGGGCGCATCCGAGCCGTCACGGGCAGGATGACGATTCCGCCCGCGGGTCGCGCGCGACCGGCCGGCCGCGCGCGGCGCCTCACTCGCCCGTGCCGCCCTC
>DASVLN010000008.1:0-1742 GCA_036384855.1 Burkholderiaceae bacterium
GCCGGCGCAACGATGTTCGGCGCCGTGATCGCGGGCTCGCCGGCCGGCGACCTCGCGCTGGCGGGCCAGGGCACGAGCTGGGTGCCGATGTGGGCGATGGCGTGCGCCGCGGCGCTGTGGGCGGCCTGGCGACAGGTGCGCAGCGCGTGAATACCCCCGCGGTCAGTGCATCGTCGACGGCTTGACGTCGCCGCAGTCGGACGAGACGAAGCGCCCGACGATGCGGGAGCTCATGTGCATCGGGCGACGCGGGTTGCGGATGTCGGACTCGGTCGTCACGCTGAACGACTTCGAGTCGCCGAAGACCGCCGAGCCGCGTCCCGTGACCTGCGTTTCGCCCTCGTTGCAGCTGTACGCGAAATCGATCTCGTTGCCCGAGCGGCTTAGCTCCTGGCGCGTGCACTTGCCGTCGTCGTTGCGGTCGGGGACGAAGCCGCGGTCGGCCTGCTCCTTCGAGATGCACACGCGCACCGAATGCGCCCCGCCGCCCATCCCGACGCCGCGGGCGGCCATCTGCGCCTCGACGATCCTGCGCTGGTCGGGCGGCATCGCGGCCAGGCGTTCCTTCATCCGCGCCATCGCCGCCTCCATCTGCGCGTCGTCCGACTTGACCGTCACCTGCTCCTCCCACAGGCCGGGCGCGGGATGGGTCTGCGCCTGCGCGACGAGAGCGCCGGCGGCGAGCAGGGCTAGGACGAGAAGGCGGGCGAGGCGGGACATGGCGGCTCCTGGTCGGACGGTGCGCCGGATTCTGCGCCGCGTCCGGGCCCGCCGACATCCCCAGGAGACGGGATGCCGGGGCGCGTCAGTCGCGGCTGCGCGCCACGCGAGCCCGCTCGGCCAGCGTGGGCGTCGCCGCTCCGCGCGGGTCCGCCTGCGCCTGGGCATGCGGATGGGCGAGGCGGTCGGCGATCCAGTGCTGGAGGTCGACCCACATCGCGGCGAGCTCGGCGGGCGGCACCTGGCGCGCGTTCTTCAGCTCCAGCGTCATCACCGGCAGCTGCTTGACGAGTCCGCCGTAGTTGCCCAGCGAGCCGGGATAGACGCCCACGGGATCCAGCTGCAGGCTGCCGAGCCGGCGCGGCACCGGCGGCGGCCCGTCGAAGTCGAGCAGGCCGTACGGCGCGTGCACGGACACGATGAGGTCGGGGTGGAACTGCTCGATCTGCTGCAGCAGCCAGCGCGACTCGGGCTCGGAGACCGGCTGCGGGCCCGGGAAGCGGCGCGGGTCGCGGCCGGTGCGCTTGATCCAGTAGGGCTGGGCGTCGCGCGCCCAGTCGGCGGTCGGGAAGTTGCGGTTCAGGTCGACGCCGTGCGCGTTCACGCGCGTCGAGGGCGCGTGCAGCAGGCCGTCCGGGTTCAGCAGCGGGACGAAGCGCCAGGCGACGTCGGCCATCGTGGCGACGGGCTTGTCCCCGCGCGTCGCCGTGGCCACCGGGCGGGCGGTCGGGGCGGGCAGGCGCTGTGCGGCCTGCGAGCGCGCGATCCAGTCGAAGGCGAGCGTGACGGCGGTGAGCTCGTCGCCGTGGATGCCGCCCAGCAGCAGTACCTTGAAGCGGGGCGCGCCGCTCGCGGGCAGGACGTCGCGCGTGAACAGCGGCACGCCGTGCACCGAGCGGCCGTCGCCCGCGACGAGTCCCGAGCCCGCGCATGCCGGCTGGGCCACGCCGGGCACCTGCGCAGTGACGCGGCGGCACCAGCTCGCGAGATCGACGGGCGCGGCAACGGCCGTGGCGCTGGCA
>DASVLN010000009.1:0-1930 GCA_036384855.1 Burkholderiaceae bacterium
CGCGGGGCGCCGAGCGACGACAGGACGGAGACCGCCGGCAATGCCCTCGACGACTCGGTCATCACCACCAAGGTCAAGGCCTCGCTGGTCGCCCAGACGGACGGCAAGGGCGGCGGCACCAGCGTCGAGACCCGCCACGGCAACGTGCTGCTGAGCGGCTTCGTCGACAGCCAGGCGCAGGCCGACAAGGAGGTGCAGCTCGCCAAGGGCGTCGACGGCGTGAAGTCCGTCGACAACAAGCTGATGGTCAAGGACGGCAAGTCCACCGCCGGCAACCAACTCGACGACTCGGTCGTCACCGTCAAGGTCAAGTCCGCGCTGATGACCGACGAGCAGACGCGCGCCGACCAGATCTCGGTCAACACCGACAAGGGCGTCGTGCAGCTGAGCGGCTACGTCGGCAGCGCGGGCGAACAGGCACACGCGGCAGAAGTCGCGCGCAACGTCGAGGGCGTCCAGAGCGTCGTCAACGACACCACCCTCAAGAAGTGATCACCCAGGAGACCCCACATGCTCTACACCATCGCCGTCATCCTCGTCGTCCTCTGGCTCATCGGGATGCTGACCTCCGTCACGCTCGGCGGCCTGATCCACATCCTGCTCGTCATCGCGATCATCGCGGTGCTGTTCCGCCTCATCAGCGGACGCGGCGTCTGAACGCGCGGCGCGCCGGGCCGGCCCGCGCCGGCCCGGACAAGTGCGCACATCGTCACGGACGGCGCCCCGTCGGCCCCGCGAAGCTTGCGGGAAGCCTTCGGGGTGCCGGTACAGTGTCGGGATGTCCGCCCTCGTCATCCAGTCCGCTGCCGCGCCGCAGGCGCCCGTGCAACCGCTTGCGGCCATCGCGAGCTACCACGCCCACATCTATTTCGACGGCGCCGGCCAGCGCGCGCTCGCGATGGCGCTGCGCACGCAGATCGGCGACCGCTTCCGCGTCACGCTCGGCCGCGTCCACGACCAGCCGATCGGCCCGCACGCGCGCAGCATGTACCAGGTCGCGTTCGACGTCGCGACCTTCGGCAAGTTCGTGCCCTGGCTGATGCTCAACAGACGTGGCCTGACGGTGCTGGTGCACCCCAACACCGACAACGAGCGCGCCGACCACACCACCCACGCGATCTGGATGGGCGAGGTGCTGGAGATCGTGGGCCCCGAGCACCTGGCCGACGGCAACGAGGCCGAGGCTCCCCTGCCGACGAACACGGCGCCGATGCTCGAGCCCTGAATCCCGGGGCGCCGCGCCCCGAAGGCGCTCAGGCCGTCCGGGCGGCGTCCTGCAGCGTCCTCAACGCGTCGTGGACGTTGCCGACCGCGCTCAGGATGCCGCCCGCGTCGCCCACCAGCGCCGCGCCGGCGAGCGCGATCACGGCGCTCGCGACGCCGAAGCGCGCCTGCGTGGTCTTGACGCCGCGCAGGAAGTCGTCGATGCGCCGCGTCGCGTCCTGCAGTTGCGCGAGCGCGTCGGCGACGCGGTCGCCCAGCATCGCCACGGCCTGCGTGCGCAGCTCGATGGCGCGCTTGTCCAGCGTCATCTCGAGGTTGAGCGCCTGCGCGAGGTCCGGCGCGCCGGGGTTGCTGCGCCGGTAGTCGAACAGCAGCGTCGACGCGTGGCCCGCGGCGTCGGCGAGCTGCGCGAGCACGACGACCGGATCCGGCGGAGCGGCGGGCGGCGGCGATGGCGTGGCGTCGGTCATGTGGGCTCCTTGTCCTGCAGCTCGGCGACGTCGTCGTCGATCGCCTCCACCTGGGCGACGAACGCGGACACGAGCGCCAGCCGCTTCGCGCCGTCGAGCTTGTCGAAATTGGCGAGCAACGCCGCATGGGCGGCCAGCAGCGCGTCGGCGCTGCGACCGAAGGCGGCGACGCGGCGCTGCTCGAGCTCGTCGGCGGCCACGGCGTCGCGCGCCGCCTGCTGCGCGAGGCGCCACGG
>DASVLN010000010.1:0-5727 GCA_036384855.1 Burkholderiaceae bacterium
CGCGACATCGCGCGCCGGGCCGCCGCGCTCGGTGCGGCTGCTGCCGGTGGCGCGCTGGTGCGCCGTGCCGGAGCGGCTCGCGAGGCTGGTCGCCGAATTGATCAGCGCCAGGTGCGAGAACGCCTGCGGGAAGTTGCCGAGCTGGCGCCGTCCGACGGGGTCGACCTCTTCGGCCAGCAGCCCGACGTCGTTGCGCCAGGCGAGCAGGCGGTCGAACAGCGCCTGCGCCTCGTCCAGGCGGCCCTGGAGCACGTAGTTGTCGACGAGCCAGAAGCTGCACGCGAGGAAGGCGCCCTCGCCGGGCGGCAGGCCGTCGTGGCCGTCGCCGCTGTCGTAGCGCCGCACGAGGCCGTCGTGCACGAGCTCGCGCTCGATCGCCGCGACGGTGCCGACGACGCGCGGATCGTCGGCCGGCAGGAAGCCCACCAGCGCCACCATCAACAGGCTCGCGTCGAGCGCGCGCGAGCCGTAGGACTGCACGAAGCTGCCGCGCTCGGCGTCGAAGCCGTAGGTGCAGACCTGCTCGTGGATCTCGTCGCGGACGCGGCTCCAGCGCTCGACGGGCGCGTCCAGGCCGAACTCGGTGGCGGAGCGCACCGCGCGGTCGAACGCGACCCAGGCCATCACCTTCGAGTGCGTGAAGTGGCGCCGGCCGCCGCGCATCTCCCAGATGCCGTCGTCCGGCTGGTCCCAGATCGTCTCGAGGTGGCACACGAGCGCGCATTCGAGCGCCCAGCTCGCCTCGTCGGGGGCGAGGCCCGCGCGGCGCGCGACGTACAGCGCGTCGACGACCTCGCCGTAGACGTCCAGCTGCACCTGGCCCGCCGCGGCGTTGCCGATGCGCACCGGCGCCGAGCCCTCGTAGCCGGGCAGGTGCGCGAGCTCGAGCTCCTCCAGCCGCCGCTCGCCGGCGACGCCGTACATGATCTGCAGCTCGTCCGGACTGCCGCCGACCGCACGCACCAGCCACGCGCGCCAGGCGTCGGCCTCCTCGACGAAGCCCACGCCCAGCAGCGCGTACAGCGTGAGCGTCGCATCGCGCAGCCAGCAGAAGCGGTAGTCCCAGTTGCGCGGGCCCCCGATCTTCTCCGGCAGCGAGGTGGTCGCCGCGGCGACGATGCCGCCGGTCTCCCAGTGCGCGAGCGCCTTGAGCGTCAGCAGCGAACGCCGCACCGCCTCCCAGACCTCGGCCGACATCGCCTCGCACGGCGAGCCCGGCCGCGCGCCGCGCGCGAGCGAGGCGCACCAGCCGCGCCACTGCCCGTCGACCTGGTCCAGCGCGGCCGGGATGTCGGGCTTGGGGGCATCGGCGCGCCACGACGGCGACCACGTGAGCGCGAAATCGAGCTGCTCGCCCTCGGACAGCGTGAACTCGCCGACGGTGCGGAAATCCTCGCCGCGCAGATCGATCGGCGTGGCCAGCGTGAGGCGGTCGGGGCCGGCGACGAAATGCAGGCGACCGTCGTCGGCGCGCGAGACCCAGGGCACCAGCAGCCCGTAGTCGAAGCGCACGACCAGCTCGGTGCGCATCGCCACGCGGCCGCGCACGCCGCGCACGACGCGCACGAGGTCGGACACGCCGTCGCGCCGCGCCATGAAGTCGATCACGACGGCCGCGCCGTCCGCGGTCTCGAACAGCGTCTCCAGCACCATCGAGCCGTCGCGGTAGCGCCGCGTGACGCGCGCGTCGTCCGCGACCGGCCGCAGCAGCCAGCGTCCGTTGTCAGCCGAGCCCAGCAGCGCGCACAGGCAGGCCGGGCTGTCGAAGCGCGGCATGCCGAGCCAGTCGATCGATCCGTCGCGCGCGACCAGGGCGACCGTCTCCTGGTTGCCGATCAAGGCGTAGTCTTCGATGCGGGCAGGCATGCGGTGGCTCGGGCGGGTGGCGAGACGATCGCGACGGCAATCGGCGGGCCGGCTGCCGACGCCGGTGTCCGGCCCCGGAAAGCGACAGGCCCCGAGGGCTTGCGCCGTCGGGGCCTGGGAATCATCGGATGGGGTGGCTGATGGGACTCGAACCCACGACAACCAGAATCACAATCTGGGACTCTACCAACTGAGCTACAGCCACCACCGGAGCCTTAGATCATATCACCGTTTCCGTCAGTTGGGCGCGGAGGCGGCGCTCGAAAGCGCCTTGGCGACGCGCGTCTCGTCGACCTTGGTCTTCATGCGGGCCTTGTAGGCGTCGTAGAGCGCCTGGCTCTCGGCGTCCTGGTAGGCCGGGCCGATCACGGACTTGAACTGGGCGAGGTCCTGCGGCGCGGGCGGCAGGGCCTTCAGCACGCGGATCGCGGCGTAGCTGCCGTCCGGGAGCGCCACGCCGACCACGGTCGGGCCCTTGGACACGTCGGCCTTCAGAGCGGCCTCCGTCACCTGGGGCGGCACGTTCGAGTCGCGCACCGTGCGGCCGACGGTGGCGACCTGCGGCAGCGCGATCGAGGCATCCTTGGCCGCCTGCGCGATGCGGGCGTCGGCATCCTTCTTCGCGGCGGCCGCGGCGAGGCTCTTGCGCAACGCGTCGGCGGCCTGGTCGTGCACCTCGGCGAAGGACTTCAGGTGCTGCGCCGTGTACTGGACGACGCGGGCCGCGGCGAGCTGGCCAGGGCCCGTCTCGATCGCCTCGGTGTTGTGCTTGCCCTGCAGCGAGTCGCTCGCGAAGATGGCCGCCAGCAGCTTGGGCGAGGCCAGCGGGCCGGTGGCGTCGGCGGCCGGCGTGCGCGTGACGGTGGCGGTCTGCCTGGCCAGCTTGAACGCGTCGACGACGGGCTGCAGGCTGTCGGGCTGCTCGTAGACGGTGTTGGTGAACTTCTCGGAGTCGGCCTCGTACAGCTTCCTGGCCTGCTGCGTGCGGTACTGGTCCTCGACTTCGGCGCGCACCTCCTCGAAGGGCTTGGGCGCGCCCCCGCGGATGCCGGTCAGCTTGAGGATGTGGAAGCCGGCCTCCGAACGCACGACGTCGCTGATGTCGCCTTCCTTCATCGAGAACATCGTGTCGCTGAACGCGCCCGGGATGGCGCCGCGCTTCATGAAGTCGAGGTCGCCGCCGTTGGCCGCCGAGCCGGCGTCCTGCGACTCCTTCTTCGCGATGTCGGCGAAACCCGCCGGGTTCTTGCGCACCTCGGCCAGGACCGCCTCCGCCTTGGCCTTGGCCTTGGCGACGTCGTCGGCCGAGGCGTTCGGCGCCACGTTGATCAGGATGTGGCTGACGCGGCGCTCCTCGGGCGCGTTGAAGTTCGCCTTGTTGTCCTCGTAGTACTTCTTCAGCGCATCGTCGGTGACCGCGACCTGCGCCTTCAGCGCATTCGCGTCCAGCACGACGTACTCGATCTTCGCCTGCTCGGGCGCGGTGAACTCGGCGGCGTGCGACTTGTCGTCGTAGTAGGCCTTGATCTGCGCCTCGGTCGGCGTGGTGGCCGCGAGGTAGTCCTTGACGTCGAAGCGCTGCCACTGGATCGCGCGCTGGCCGAGCCACGCGTCGGCCGAGGCCTTGTCCGCGACGGCCGGCAGGAAGCCGCTCGCCGAAGGCGCGACCAGCGCCTGCTGCGACTGCATCGCCGCCTGCACGCGCGAGAACAGGATCTCGGGCGTCATGCCCTGCGCCGCGAGCACGGCCTTGCGCTGCTCGGGCGGCATCGCCATCAGCTGCGCGAACTCCGGCGACGTGCGGATGAAGTTGTTGACGCGATCGTTCGTGACCGGCAGCCGGTCCTTCTCGACCACCGCCTGCAGCACGTGCTCGCGGATGACCGCGTCGAGCGCCGCGCGGCGCGCCTCGGGCGTGTCCAGCGTCTTCGGGTCGACGTTGCGGCCCTGCTCGCGCAGGCGCTCGAGCGCATTGCGGGTCTGGGCGTCCCACTGGGCGCGCGTGATGTCGGTGCCGTCGACCTCGGCCACGGCTTCCGACTGATCGGCGCCCGAGTGGGTGTAGCTCTGCACGCCGAAGAACACGAACGAGGGGATGAGCACGATGCCCATCGCGACCTGGATGATCTTGTTGTGCGTCCGGACGAATTCGAACATGGGGGACCTTCAGCGGGAAGCTGGAATCGTAACGACTGAAAACGACAAAGGCGAACGCCGGATGACCGTGTTCGCCTGGCGGGCCGGACGCCGCGGGGGCCGGTCGCCTCGCGCGTTCGCGAGGCCGGGGCCGCGGGTCTTGCCGGGGAGTGGTGGGTGCTGACGGGCTCGAACCGCCGACCTACGCCGTGTAAGGGCGCTGCTCTACCAACTGAGCTAAGCACCCTGGAAACCTTGGTGCGCCAGCTCCCGATGCGGGAGCGCGAGGGGTCAGTGCAGGCGGGCGGCGGTCACTCCACCGCGTCCTTCAGGCCCTTGCCGGGGCGGAACTTCGGCACCTTCGCGGCCTTGATCTTGATGGGTTCCTTGGTGCGCGGGTTGCGGCCCACGCGGGCCTTGCGCTTGGTCACCGCGAAGGTGCCGAACCCGACGATCGACACGCTGCCGCCCTTCTTGAGGGTGGTCTTCACGCCGCCGATGACCGCCTCCAGCGCGCGCGTCGCGGCGGCCTTGGAGATGTCCGCCTGGCGGGCGATGTGTTCGATCAGCTCTGATTTGTTCACGAAGGAACCCCCTCTCGGAAAACGCTGCGATGTAGTAGGCGGGCCGTCGACGGCACCGAAGATTACAGACCCGCCGGCCTGACAGTGTCAAGCGAAGGCGCGATTCTATTCGTTAATCGGCAGGGCGCCGGACACCTCCCGGCGCGCTCGGCGGGGCCCGCGGGTTACTCCCAGGTCAGCGTGCCTTGGCGCGGATCTCGGGGATCGCCTTGCGCAGGTAGTAGGCCATCGACCAGATCGTCAGCACGGCCGCGATCCACAGGAGCACCGTGCCCCAGACCTGCGTGTCGAGCCACGCGAGCCCGAACAGGTGGCCATGGAACAGCAGGAACGGGATCGCGACCATCTGCATCGTCGTCTTCAGCTTGCCCAGCATGTGCACGGCCACGCTGCGGCTGGCGCCGATCTGCGCCATCCACTCGCGCAGCGACGAGATCGCGATCTCGCGCCCGATGATCACCAGCGCCAGCAGCGCGTCGCAGCGCTGCAGCCAGACCAGCACCAGCAGCGACGCGCAGACGAGGAACTTGTCCGCCACCGGGTCGAGGAAGGCGCCGAACGCGGAGGTCTGGTTCAGCCGCCGCGCGAGGAAGCCGTCGGCCCAGTCCGTGAGCGCCGTCACCACGAACAGCACCGTCGCCGCCAGGTTGGCCGCCGGCATCGCGATCGGCAGGTAGAACACGCCGACGATCAGCGGGATGGCGACGATGCGCGCCCAGGTGAGCAGGGTGGGGATCGTGAAGAACATATGGACATGCATTCTGCACCGGCCGCCCGCGGTGGCCCGACGCGTGCCGGCATCCGGGTCAGTCGAGGCTGCGCGGCTTGAAGCGGCGGTCGTCGTCGAACAGGAAGACCTCGGTGAACTTCCATGGCTTCGGGCAGTGCGTCGCGTCGCCGAAGGGCGCGGCGCGCTCGATCGCCGCCAGCGCGATCCTGACCGTGTCCTGCGCTTGCGTCGGCACGCGCATCACCGTCATGTGGCGCACGCTGCCGTCGGCGTTGACCTCGACCTCGATGACCGGGATCGCCAGCAGCGGGTCGGGCGCCGGCTCCAGGTAGGTGATCTTCGGGTTCGCCGCGACGAGCCGGTGGGCGGCGCGCAGCCGGTACTCGTCCATCGAGGTCGCGGGCCGCTGCT
>DASVLN010000011.1:0-6307 GCA_036384855.1 Burkholderiaceae bacterium
CGTGCCCGCCACGCCCACGCGCACGCGGCCCGCGTCGATGTCGACGCCGACGTTGCCGCAGCCGCACTCGCCCGCGGGCGGAGCGGGCAGCGAGGGCAGCGTCGCGCCGCACAGCTCGCATTCGTAGGCGATCGCGGCACCCGCGGGATAGCCGCGGGTCGGGTCGAAGTCGAGGTAGTCGCGGCGCGCCATCACGCGGCTTGCGTCGCCGGCGTCGCCGACGCCCTCGCGCCCGCGCGCCAGGCGAACAGCTGCTTCTCCCACTTCAGGCGCACCGCCGCCAGGTGGCGCTCCTTCACGTGGCCGTAGCCGCGGATCTCCTCCGGCAGCGACGCGAGCGCCACCGCGTCGGCCAGGCGCTCGGCGCTCAGCGACGCGACGAGCTCGTCGACGAGCGCGCGGTATTCGCGCACCAGCGCGCGCTCGGTGCGGCGTTCCGCGGTGTAGCCGAACACGTCGAAGGCGGTGCCGCGCAGGCCCCTGAACTTCGCGAGCATGCCGAAGGCGCCCAGCATCCAGCCGCCGTAGGCCTTCTTCACGAGCTGCCCCTGCGCGTCCTTGGCGGCCGTCAGCGGCGGCGCGAGGTGGAACTTGAGCTTGTAGCCGTCCTCGAACTGCGCCGCGAGCTTCGCCTTGAACGCGGGATCGGCGTGCAGGCGCGCGACCTCGTACTCGTCCTTGTAGGCCATCAGCTTGAACAGGTTGCGCGCGACGGCCTCGGTCAGGCGCGTGCCCTTGGAGACCTTCGCCTCGGCCGCGCGCACCGCCTCGACGGCGCTCGCGAAGCGCGCGGCGTAGGCGCCGTCCTGGTAGCCGGTGAGGAACTCCACCCGCTTGGCGACCACCTCGGCCAGCGACGGCCTCTTCACGAACTCGATGACCTGGCTGGCATGAGCCGGGGCGAAGAGCGCCTGCACCGACGCGAGGTCGTGCGCGCACCGGCGGCCCCATTCGAAGGCCTGCTTGTTCTTCTCCACCTGGACGCCGTTGAGCTCGATCGATCGCATCAGCGCGGCGTGGCCCAGCGGGATGCGGCCCTTCTGCCACGCGTAGCCCAGCATCAGCGGGTTGGTGAAGATCGAGTCGCCCAGCAGCTTGACCGCGACCTCGTCGGCGTCGAACGCGCCCAGCAGCTCGAGGCCGACGGCCTTGGCGATCGCGGTCTCGCAGCGGCCGTGCGGGAACTGCCAGTCGGGGTTGCCGACGAAGCCGGCGGTCGGCGAGTCGTGCGTATTGAGCGCGACGTAGGTGCGGCCTTCGCGCATCACCTGCAGCGTCGCCGGGTTCGCGGCGACGATGGCCTCGCAGCCGATCACGACGTCGGCCTTGGCGGCGTCGACCTTGGTCGTCAGGATCGCCTCGGGCGTGTCGGCGATCTGGATGTGGCTCCAGGTCGCGCCGCCCTTCTGCGCGAGGCCCGCGGCGTCCTGCGTGACGACGCCCTTGCCCTCGAGGTGCGCCGCCATGCCCAGCAGCGAGCCGATCGTGATGACGCCCGTGCCGCCGATGCCGGCGACGACGATGCCCCAGGCCTGCGGCGCGGCGGGGATCGTGGGCATCGGCACCTCGGGCAGCGCGGCCGCCCGGGACTTCGGCGTCGCCGGCTTGCGCAGCTGGCCCTCGACGGTCACGAAGCTCGGGCAGAAGCCCTTCACGCACGAGAAGTCCTGGTTGCAGGTGTTCTGGTTGATGCGGCGCTTGCGGCCGAACTCGGTCTCCAGCGGCTCCACCGACAGGCAGTTGGACTGCACCGAGCAATCGCCGCAGCCCTCGCACACCGCCTCGTTGATGACGACGCGGCGCGGCTCGGGCGCCATCGTGCCGCGCTTGCGGCGGCGGCGCTTCTCGGTGGCGCAGGTCTGGTCGTAGACGATCACGCTGACGCCGGCGACCTCGCGCAGCTCGCGCTGGATCGCGTCGAGCTGGTCGCGGTGGTGCACCGTCGTGCCCGGCGCGAGGCGGATTCCGGCGTTGTACTTCTCGGGCACGTCGCTGACGACGACGATGCGCTTCACGCCCTCGGCCTCGAGCTCGCGCGTGATCGCGGGGACGTCGATCTGGCCGTCCACCGGCTGGCCGCCGGTCATCGCGACGGCGCCGTTGAACAGGATCTTGTAGGTGATGTTCACGCCCGCGGCGAGCGACTGGCGGATCGCGAGCAGGCCCGAGTGGTAGAACGTGCCGTCGCCGAGGTTGGCGAAGATGTGCCTGTCGGTCGTGAACGGCGCCTGGCCGACCCAGGGCACGCCCTCGCCGCCCATCTGGGTGAACGTCGACGTCGACCGGTCCATCCAGTTGACCATGTAGTGGCAGCCGATGCCGGCGACCGCGCGCGAGCCCTCGGGCACGCGCGTCGAGGTGTTGTGCGGACAGCCGGAGCAGAACCAGGGCGTGCGGTCGCCCACCTGCGCCGAGGCGTCGGACTTCAGCTCCAGCAGCGCGCGATCCTTGGCCTCGATGACGGCGATGCGCTCATCCATGCGGCGCGCGACGTCCTCGGGCACGCCCAGCTTCTTCAGGCGGCGCGCGACGGCCTTGGCGATGATCGCGGGCGTGAGGTCGGCCTTCGGACGCAGCAGCCAGTTCGCGCCCGGGTTCGGCACGGCCCATTCGCCGCCGGAGCGGTCACCCTCGGTCTCGTCGAACTTGCCCAGCACGGTCGGACGCACGTCGCTGCGCCAGTTGTACAGCTGCTCCTTCAGCTGGTACTCGATCATCTGGCGCTTCTCCTCGACGACGAGGATCTCCTTCAGGCCCTGCGCGAAGTCGCGCGCGATCGTGGCCTCCAGCGGCCAGACGACGTTGACCTTGTGGATGCGGATGCCGAGGCGGCGGCAGGTCGCGTCGTCGAGGCCCAGGTCGGCGAGCGCCTGGCGCAGGTCGTTGTAGGCCTTGCCGCTGGCGATCAGGCCGAAGCGGTCGTCGGGCGTGGAGACGACGTTGTGGTTCAGGCGGTTCGCGCGCACGTAGGCGAGCGCGGCGTACCACTTGTAGTCCATGAGGCGCGCTTCCTGCTCCAGCGGCGGGTCGGGCCAGCGGATGTGGACGCCGCCCGGCGGCATCTCGAAGTCCTCGGGCAGGACGATCTTCACGCGCTGCGGGTCGACGTCGACGCTGGACGCCGATTCGACGACCTCCTGGATCGTCTTCACGCCTGCCCATACGCCGGCGAAGCGGCTCATCGCGAATGCGTGCAGGCCCATGTCGAGGATGTCCTGCACCGACGACGGGAAGAACACCGGCAGGCCGCAGGCCTTGAAAATGTGGTCGCTCTGGTGGGCGGCGGTGGAGCTCTTGGAGATGTGGTCGTCGCCCGCGATCGCGATCGCGCCGCCGTGCTTCGCCGTGCCGGCCATGTTGGCGTGCTTGAACACGTCGCAGGTGCGGTCCACGCCCGGGCCCTTGCCGTACCAGATGCCGAACACCCCGTCGAACTTCTTCGACTGCGGGTAGAGATCGAGCTGCTGCGTGCCCCAGACGGCGGTGGCGCCGAGCTCCTCGTTGACGCCCGGCTGGAAGACGATGTTCTGCGCCGCGAGGTGCTTGCGCGCGCTCCACAGCGCCTGGTCGTAGCCGCCCAGCGGCGAGCCGCGGTAGCCGCTGATGAAGCCGGCGGTGTTCAGGCCGGCCAGGGCGTCGCGCGTGCGCTGCAGCATCGGCAGGCGCACCAGCGCCTGGACGCCGCTCATGAAGGCGCGGCCGGTCTCGAGCGCGTACTTGTCGTCGAGCGACACCGATTCGAGGGCCTTGCGGATGCTGTCGGGCAACGGGGCGTTCATGCGCACGTCTCCTGCGGGAGGTGTCGAAACAAGCAGGCCAGTGTAGGGAAAAGGGGTCGACAGGTGCTTGCTTTTTGCGGGCGCTGTGCGATGCTCCAAGAAACGTCCTTGCTTGACGAAGTCGATTGGAGAACCAGCGTTGCCGAGAAGCGAGAAACACGGAAAAACCCGGCCCGAACCGACACCCCGCGCGGCGGCGCCCGAGCCGCCCCCGCCCGCGC
Source organism: Burkholderiaceae bacterium (assembly GCA_036384855.1). GTDB lineage: Bacteria > Pseudomonadota > Gammaproteobacteria > Burkholderiales > Burkholderiaceae_C > Scleromatobacter. The sequence continues at coordinate 4,001 of DASVLN010000011.1, forward strand.
GCGAGCAGCGCGACGCCGGCGCGCTGGATCGCTACGACGTCGCCCTGCTGCAGGAGCTCCAGCGCGACGCCCGCCAGTCCAACGCGGATCTCGCGGCGCGCATCGGGCTGTCGCCCGCGCCGACGTGGCGCCGGGTGCGCCGGCTCGAGGAACTGGGCGTCATCACCGGCTACCGCGCCGAGATCGACCGGCGCCGCATCGGCCTGGGCGTGCTCGCGTTCGTGCGCGTCGACGCGGAGCGGGACAACGCCGACGCGACCCGCGCGCTGGAGGACGCCATCCGCGGGCTGCCGGAGGTCATCTCCTGCCACTACATCAGCGGCGCCGGCACCTTCGAGCTGCAGGTGGTCGTGACCGATCTCGACGCGTTCTCGCGCTGGACGATGCAGACCCTGTTCCGGCTGCCGAACGTGAAGGACCTGCACACCAGCTTCTCGCTCGGCGAGGTCAAGGCGGGGGCGGCGCTGCCGCTCGGGCACCTGGCCCCGGGGCGGGGGACGGCATGACGCTTGCAAGAGGCTCCACGCGGACCAAGGTTCCCGCCGGCATCCCTCGAACAAGTCCGTTCGGGCGCCGCTTATCGACTGCACGCCGGGCGCGTCGCGGATGCAGCATGGGACGACCGGCCGACCGTCCGCGCGACAAGTTGCAAGGCGGGCGGGACAGCCGGCACGGCGCGGGGCTACGATGCGGGCCGTCCGCCCACTACAACCAACACGGCAGGGTCGCCATTGAATCGACGTGAGGTCATCGGCTGGATGGGCGCGGGGTTCGCGGCGGCCCTGGCGCCGGCGTCCGCCATGGCCGCGCCCGACGCGTTGCTGACGTCCGAGGAACAGGCCTGGCTCGCCGACCACCCGGTGGTGCTGTACGCGCCGGAGCGCGACTTCCCGCCGTTCAGCTTCGTCGACAGCCAGGGCCAGCACCGCGGGCTGTCGGCGGACGTCCTCGACCTCGTCGCCGCCCACACCGGCCTGAAGTTCCAGGCCGTCGCCGCGGGCGACCGCGCGACCAACCTCGAGCGCCTGCGCCGACGCGAGGTCGACCTGCTCACCTCGCTGCGCCCGACCACCGAGCGCGAGGGCTACATCGGTTTCACCAGCGCCTACGTCAGCTCGCCGGCGGTGATCCTGCGCCGCCGCGGCGACCATCGCCCCGGCGACCTCGCGCGGATGGCCGGCGAGCACGTGGCCGTCGACCGCAACTCCGCCACCGAGAACTTCCTGCGCGAACAGGCGCCGCAGGTGGTGCCGGTGGAGGTCGACGTCGCGGCGCAGGGATTGCGCGACCTCGTGTTCGGCGAGGTCGACGCGGCGGTCTCGACCCTCGCGACCGCGTCCTTCATCATCGAGCGCGACCGGCTCGGCGGCATCCGCGTGGCGGGGGAGACGGGCTACTTCTCGACGCTGACGATCGGCTACCGCAAGGACTGGCCGATGCTCGGCCGCATCCTCGAGAAGGGCCTGGCGCAGATCACCGAGTCCGAGCGCGCCGGGATCATCGCGCGCTGGATCCCGCTGTCGGACATCGCGTGGTGGCAGCGGCCCGAGGTGCAGCGCGTGCTGGGCGCGGCCTCGATCGGCACCGGCCTGCTGATGGGCGGCCTGCTGCTGTGGAACCGGGCGCTGCGGCGCGCCGTCGCCCAGCGCACCGAGGCGCTGCAGAAGGAGCTCGCCGAGCGCCAGCGCCTGGAGACGCGCCTGCGCACGCTCGCCGAGCACGACCCGCTCACCGGCCTGATGAACCGCGCGGCGCTGACCGAGGCGTTGCGGCGCTCGCTGGCGCTGGCGGCGCGGCAGAAGTGGTCGGTGGCGGTGGTCTTCGTCGACCTGGACAAGTTCAAGGCCGTCAACGACACCCTGGGCCACGCCGCCGGCGACGAGCTGCTGCGCCAGATCGCCTCGCGCCTGCAGGGCTGCCTGCGCGAGAGCGACCTGCTGGGCCGCCTGGGCGGCGACGAGTTCATCGTCGTCGCCGAGGCGCTGCACGACGGCCCGCGCAACGCGATCGAGCTGACCGACAAGCTGCTCACGCAGATGAAGCGTCCATTCACGATCGAGGGGCGGCCGATCAGCGCCGGCTTCAGCGCCGGCATCGCGATCTACCCGGGCGACGGCGACACGCCCGAGGCGCTCGTGGCGCATGCCGATGCCGCGATGTACCAGGCCAAGCAGCAGGGCCGCTTCCGTGCCGCGCTGTACCAGTCCGGCACGCCGGCGGTCGCCGACGCGGCGACGCACGACGGCCCGGCCGTGCCCGAGCCGGCGCCCGGCGGCCGGGAGTCGGCATGAGCCCCCGCAGGCTGCG
>DASVLN010000012.1:0-2416 GCA_036384855.1 Burkholderiaceae bacterium
GCCTCCTGCGCCTCGACCCAGCGCGAGGTGGCCCAGGAACGCGCGGCGTCATCGCCCGCCGTGACCGCCACGCGCGCCGTCGCCATCGCCGCGGCCTCGCGCAGCGCCTCCGAGGGCAGGCGCAGCGGGGGCAGCGGGTCCTGCTCGAACATCTCGGTCGGAGCGAACCCGCTGTAGTCCTCGTCGTCCTCGTGATGCGCGAACTGGGTCTCGGCGAACCCGGCGACGTGGTCGACGCGGGCATGGCGGGAGGAGCGGGAACGAAGGCGGGGGGAAGGCTTGAACATGGTCTCTACTCCGATGCTGATTCGTCGCGGATCGACGACGAGGTCGTCTCGATCCAGGAAGAATTTCATCGCGGCGCAGTTCCCATCTCAACGCAGGTTTGAGCTGTCAGGCGGGCAGCGGCGAGACGATTGTCGATCGATTGGCGGGGGGCCGGACCTCCCCAAAACTGGGGCTTGAAGACGAAAAACCCCGCCAGGCCGGTCTGAACCTGGCGGGGGCGACGCCGCCCGATACGGCGCGTCTGAACCGGGAGGGTCATCCGCGGGCGCGCCGCCGGCGCGGATCGGCCCGCGTGTGCAGCACGGGCGCGCGCGGCGGCTTCGCGGTGCGCACGCCGACGAGGGGCGTGTCGCGGTGGTACTCCAGCAGGAAGTCACCCCAGTCGGTCTCCTTCAGGAAGTCGATCACGTGGCGCTGCGGCTGCGGGCGCGTCGTGTCGGGATTGATGCTCAGGTAGTACTGCGAGCGCCAGTCCCACACGCCGTCGAGCAGCGGATCGGGCAGGAAGATGTTCATCGCCAGGTTCTCCGACGCGAAGTCCCAGTGCACGCCGGGCGCCATCCAGGGCGAGCCGGTGTCGCCGTACTGCTTGATGTCGGCGAGCGCCTCGTGCAGCGCCTTGGCCGCGGCGCGCACGCGCGCGTCGCCGAAGTCGGCCCGGGAAAACTCGGCGGCCAGGCTGTCGAGGTCGGTCAGCTCGTCCGGCGCGTCCAGCTCGTCGTCGCCGTTGGAATCGTACTGCTGCGCCGCGACGATGGCATCGCGGATCGCGTCGACGACCGCGTGGCGTCCGCCGGCCGGCGCGCCGCGCAGCGCCTCCAGCAGGGCGTCCGACAACGCGTCGACGCCGGCGGCGACGGCCTGCATGCGCTCGAGGGCGACGGTGCCCGCGACGGTCGGCTCGTGGCCGGCGGCGTGCAGGACGCGATGGTTCTCGTCGGCGAACCACTTGGCGAGCTCCAGAGCGCTCGCGCCGCCGGCCTCGGCGAGGCGCCGGAAGACCGCGGGATACGCCTGGCCGGCCGAGAAGAAGTTGTAGTTGCAGTAGCCGGTCGCCGCCTCGGCGTACGGCGCCACCGTGTGCAGCACCTCGACGGCCATGTTGAAGCAGTTGTTGAAGTGCAGCACGGCCACCCGCGGCGCGCCGGAAAGGCGCAGCCCCTCGCCGAGCGCCCAGGTCGACATCACCCGGTGGCCCGCCGGCATCGTCGGGCTGCCGCCGGGCATCGTCGGGCTGCCGCCCGGCGTGGTCGGGTTGCCGCCGGGCAGCGGCGCGCCGCGATGCTCCACCGGCTGGTTCGCGCGCGCGCCGGTGCGGTGGAACGGGCGCTGCACGCCGCGCTCCTCGCGCCACTCGTAGGTCTCGTCGGCCTCGGCCTTGAGGCGCGCGAGCTCCGCGGCGTCGAGCTCGGGCATGAAGCCGGCGCCGTGTCCCTCGAAAGTGAGCACAAGCTGCGCCCGCGGGTCGCACGCATGGGCTAGCGCCACGAAGTCGGCGAGCGTGCGCGGCGAGAGCATGTCCAGCTTGCCGCGATCCTCGACGTCGACGACCTCGCCGCCGGCGGGCAGGCGCACGAGGTGCGTGCGGTCGTCCACGCGGTCGATCAGCAGCAGCACGTCCACGCCGGTGGCGGCCACCTCGCGCAGGTGGCCGACGATCGGATGGCCCTCCACGTCCCGCGTGGCGCCGTCGGGGTAGCCGCTGAGGACGGGGTCGTTGCCGAACGGCGCGAAGACGGCGAGCGTCATCGCGGCGGGCGTGAGTCGGGTGGTCGCGGGCGAAGTCATGGGACGGGTCCCTCCTGTCGGGTATGTACGGCCGATCCCCCTCGTCGGAGGGATGGCGGTGGACGCAAAATGCCGAGCGATACAGTAACGGACGCGTTTTCGCATCGCGACGCAGGAATCGCCCCGTCCACGCGGCCGGGATTGGACGATCGGTGGACGATGCCTCGAAAGACGCCCCGAGCCGAGCCGAGGACGCATGCAGCGATCGACCCTGATTTCCGCGGAGACCGCCGAGACCCTGCTGGTCGGCGCGCTCGCGGCCGTGCGGGCGGGCAGCCTCGGCGACTGGCTGCGCCAGCGTCCCGTCGCCGTGCGCTGGTTCGCGCGCCGCCACCTGCGG
>DASVLN010000013.1:0-5735 GCA_036384855.1 Burkholderiaceae bacterium
GCCCAGGCGGACGTGCTCGGGCCGGATGCCCGCGGTGACGGGCGCGGCGCGCGTGATCGGGCGCGGGTCGACATGCGCGACGCACTCGATGCCGGCCACCCGCAGCGCCAGGCCCTCGCCGGCCTCGCCGACCGCGATCGCGGGCAGGAAGTTCATCGCCGGCGAGCCGATGAAGCCGGCCACGAAGCGGTTGGCGGGACGGTGGTACAGCTCCAGGGGCGGGCCGACCTGCGCGATGCTGGGCGCGCCGTTCGCGCCGGCCTGCGGCCGCAGCAGCACGATGCGGTCGGCCAGCGTCATCGCCTCGACCTGGTCGTGCGTCACGTAGACCATCGCCGCCGTGCCGAGCGAGCGGTGCAGGCGGGCGATCTCCACGCGCGTCTGCACGCGCAGCGCCGCGTCGAGGTTGGACAGCGGCTCGTCGAACAGGAAGACCGCGGGCTGGCGCACCAGCGCGCGCCCGATCGCCACGCGCTGGCGCTGGCCGCCCGAGAGGTCGCGCGGCTTGCGATCCAGCAGCGTGCCGAGCTGCAGCATGTCGCTCGCCGCCTGCACGCGCCGGTCGATCTCCGCGCGGGCGACCTTGCGGTACTCGAGGCCGAAGGACATGTTCTGCCGCACGGTCATGTGCGGGTAGAGCGCGTAGCTCTGGAACACCATCGCGACGTCGCGCTCGGCCGGCGGCAGCGCGTCGACGCGGCGGCCGCGCATGAGGATCTCGCCGCCGCTCGCGTCCTCGAGGCCGGCGACCAGGCGCAGCAGCGTCGACTTGCCGCAGCCGGAGGGCCCGACGAAGACGCAGAACTCGCCCTCGGCGATGCGCAGGTCGATCGCGCGCAGCACCTCGACGCCGCCGTAGCGCATGTGGACGCCGCGCAGCTCGATGGCGGGCGTGTCGTTCGTGGTCATGGCTGGATCTCCGCGAATGAATCGCCGGCGCGCAGCCGGCCGAAATAGGCGCCGTCGGGCGGCAGCACGCAGGCGACGGCGCGGCCGTCGGCATCGCGCTCGACCTCGCCGGCGAAGCCGTGGCCCTCGAGGGCGGCGACGTCGCACGGCGCGAGCTCGTAGCGCGCCGGATGCGAGGACAGGTTGAAGACGCACAGCACCTCGTCGCCCATCCACGCACGCACCCAGGCGACGACCTGGTCGTGCGCCGGCAGCAGCCGCATCGCGCCGCGCACCAGCGCGGGCTGCGTGCGCCGGAACGCGAGGAAGCGGCGATAGCGCGCGAGCACGGACAGCGGCTCGGCCTCCTGCGCCTCCACGGCCCAGGCACGATGCTCCGGCGCCATCGGCAGCCAGGGCGCGGCGTCGCTGAAGCCGGCGTGGGCCTCGCGCGTCGACCATGGGATCGGCGTGCGGCAGCCGTCGCGGCCCTTGAAGCGCGGCCACATCTCCTTGCCGTAGGGGTCCTGCACGTCCTCGAACGCGATCTCGGCCTCGGTCAGGCCCAGCTCCTCGCCCTGGTACAGGCACACCGAGCCGCGCAGCGAGCCCATGAAGGCCGCCAGAACCGGCGCAAGCGCGGCCGGCTCGCCGAGCGCGCGCCAGCGCGTGGTCACGCGCACCACGTCGTGGTTGTTGAGCGCCCAGCAGCACCACGCGTCCCGGGTCTCGAGCAGGAACTCGTCGAGCACGCCGTGGATGAAGCGCGGCGTGCAGTCGGGCCCCATCAGGTTGAACGTGTAGGCCATGTGCAGCCGCCCTTCGCGCGTGTACTCGCCCAGCGTGTGGTACTGGCGGTCGTCGCCGATCTCGCCGATCGTCGTGGTACCGGGCACCGTATCGAGCAGCGCGCGCAGCTCCTGCATGAACTCGAGGTTCTCGGGCTGCGTCTTGTCGTAGAGGTGGCTCTGGAACGCGTAGGGATTGCTGGGCGGCACCGCCGCGGCGAAGCGTCCGAGCGGCTGCGGCGGGTTCGAGCGCAGCTCCTTGTCGTGGTAGTAGAAGTTGACGACGTCGAGCCGGAAGCCGTCGATGCCCCGCCCGAGCCAGAACCGCACCACGTCGAGCGCGGCGGCGCGCACCTCGGGGCAGTGGTAGTTGAGGTCGGGCTGCGACGCGAGGAAGTTGTGCAGGTAGTACTGGCCGCGCTCGGTGTCCCACTGCCAGGCGCTGCCGCCGAACAGGGACAGCCAGTTGTTCGGCGGCGTGCCGTCGGCGCGCGCGTCGGCCCAGACGTACCAGTCCGCCTTCGCGTTGTCGCGGCTCGAGCGGCTCTCGGCGAACCAGGGATGCGCCGACGCGGTGTGGCTCAGCACGAGGTCGATCAGCACCTTCAGCCCCATGGCGTGCGCCGCCGCGACCAGCGCGTCGAGGTCGGCCAGCGTGCCGAAGCGGGGGTCGACGCCGCAGTAGTCGGAGATGTCGTAGCCGAAGTCGCGCATCGGCGACGGGAAGAACGGCGAGATCCAGATCGCGTCGACGCCCAGGGCGGCGATGTAGGGCAGCCGGCGCGTGATGCCGGCGAGGTCGCCGATGCCGTCGCCGTTGCTGTCCTGGAAGCTGCGGGGATAGATCTGGTAGATCACGGCGCCGCGCCACCAGTCGGCGTCGGCGCGGGATGCGGTCATGTTCATCGGGGTGGTGCGAGGACGGGGGAAACGGGCGCGTGCGCGGGGCGTCAGCCCTTCACGGCGCCCTGCGTGAGGCCGGAGACGATGTGCCGCTGCAGCAGCAGCACGAGCGCGACCAGCGGCAGCGTGACGATGACCGAGGCGGCCATGATCCCGCCCCAGGGCAGCTCGAACGCCGACGAGGCGCTGATCAACGCGATCGCCACCGGCACCGTGCGCGACGACGGCGACAGCGTGAACGTGAGCGCGAACAGGAACTCGTTCCAGGCCGCGATGAACGCGAGCAGCCCGGTGGCGACGAGCGCCGGCCACAGCAGCGGCAGGAAGATGCGGAACACCAGCGTCAGCGGCCCGAGGCCGTCCATCGCCGCGGCTTCCTCGAGCTCGCGCGGCAGCTGGCGCATGAAGGTCACCAGCACCCAGACCGTGAACGGCAGCGTGAGCATCAGGTCGGCGACCATCAGCGCGCCCAGGCTGTCGTAGAGGCCCAGCGCGCGCACCAGCTCGAACATGCCCGACAGCACCGCCACCTGCGGGAACATCGACGACGCGAGGATGCACATCAGCATCGCGCCGCGCCCGCGGAAGCGCACGCGGCCGAGCGACCACGCGGCCATGAGGCTCAGGCCGAGGCTCAGCGCGACGACCACGCTCGAGACGAGCAGCGAGTTCAGCAGGTTGCGACCGAACGGGTGCTCGGCGAAGAGGTGGCGATAGTTCTCGAGCGTCGGCGCGGCGGGCCACAGCGCAGGATCGAACAGGCCGTCGCCGGTCTTGAGCGAGCTCGAGACCGCGACCAGCAGCGGGAACACCGAGACCGCCATCACGATGAGCGCGGCGACGACGTAGCCGACGCGCCCTGCGACGGCGCGCGCGGAGCGGGCGCGACGGTTGCCGACGGCGGTCATTGCGCGTCCTCGGCAGACGAGCGCAGCACGCGCAGCGTGACGAGCGTGCTGAGCCCGATGACGAGGAACAGCACCGTGGCCGCGGCCGAGCCGTAGCCGACCTGCTGGAAGTCGATCAGCTGCTCGCGCACGAACACGGACATCGTGCGCGTGGCGCGGCTGTTGGCGGTCATCACGTAGATCAGGTCGAACACGCGCAGCGCGTCCAGCAGCCGGAAGACGACCGCCACGGCCACGCCCGGCGCGATCAGCGGCAGCGTGACGCGGAGGAAGACGGCGCGCGCCGGCACGCCGTCGACGGCCGCGGCCTCGTAGCAGTCGCCGGGCACGGTCTGCAGCGCCGCGAGGATCAGCAGCGCCATGAACGGCGTCGTCTTCCAGACGTCGACGGCCACGACCGACAGCAGCGACAGCGTCGGGTCGGCCGTCCACGCGACGGGCCCGTGGATCAGGTGCAGGGCCGCGAGGTAGTGGTTCACGACGCCGAACTGGTCGTGCAGCATCCAGCCCCACATCTTGGCCGATACAACAGTGGGTATCGCCCACGGCACCAGCACGCAGGCGCGCAGCGCGGTGCGCAGGCGCGAAGGATGATCGAGCAGCAGCGCCACGCCCAGGCCCAGCGCGGCCTCCAGCGTCACCGACACGAGCGCGAAGGCGAGCGTGATGCCCACCGCGCTCCACCAGGCCGGATCGGTCAGCAGGCCGTACTTGCCGAGGTAGTTGGCGAGGCCGACGAAGCGCGCGGCCTGCGGGTCGGACAGCTGCATGTCGGTGAAGCTGATCCACACCGTGCGGGCGAGCGGCCAGCCGGCGACGCCGGCCAGCAGCACGAGCATCGGCGCGAGCATCCAGAGGGCCTGGCGCACGCGGCTGGCGGCGAGGCCACGGCGCGGCGGAGCGGGCGGCGCGCCGGGCGCGGCCGGCGCGTCGGGCATGCGGTCGAGGGCGAGGCTCACGGTGCGGGCTCCTCGCGGCTCAGTTCCACTTGCCGCCGCGGCTGACGCGGGTCAGGGTGGCGGCGAGCTCGGCAAGCGCCTCCTCGGGCTTCTCGCGGCCGGACAGCACCTCGTGCGTGCTGTTCCAGAACTCGTTGCTCACCTGGTTGTAGCGCGTGCCCGCGACCACCGCTGGCCGCGCCACCGCGTGCGTGAACACCGGGTAGAGCTCGCCCATGAACGGGTTGGCGGCGAGCACGTCCGGGTCGCGGTACAGCGCGAGGATGCTCGGGTTGAACGACGCCGCGATCGCGCGCTGCTTCTGCACTTCGGCGCTGGTCATGTACATCACGAGGTCGGCCGCGATGGCCGGGTTGCGCGAGTACTTCGACACCGCCAGCGATTCGCCGCCGAGCGTCGCCACGTGCGGGCCGGCAGAGGTGCGCGGCAGCACCGTCACGCCGACCTTGCCGCGGATGCCGCTCTGCGGCGCCTGCGCGAGCGACCACGCGTACGGCCAGTTGCGCATGAAGACGGCGTTGCCGGCCTGGAACACGCCGCGCGACTCCTCCTCGGCATAGTTCAGCACCGCCGCGGGCGTGATGGTGCCGACCCAGCTCGCCGCGTTGCGCAGCGCCGCGGCCGCGCGCGGGTTGTCGATCGAGATGCGGCCGTCGGGCTCGACGATCGAGCCGCCGCCGTAGCTCGCGATCCACTCCACCGCGTCGCAGGTCAGGCCCTCGTAGGCGCGGCCCTGCCAGACGTAGCCCCACATCTTGTCGTTGCCGGCGGCGCGCTCGGCGTCCTGCACGCGGCGGGCGTCGGCCGCGAGCTCGCTCCACGTCTGCGGCGCCGCGAGGCCGTACTTGGCGAGCAGGTCCCTCCGATAGAACAGCAGCCCGCCGTTCATGAACCAGGGCATCGCGACGAGGCGGCCGTCCTTGGTGTCTGCGCGCACGAAGTCGGTGAACATGCCCTGCTCCGCACCGTGCGCGTAGGGCCGCAGGTCGATGAAGTGCGAGCCGAGCAGGCCCGGCCAGACGACGTCGACCTGGAACACGTCGATCTTGTCGGAGCCGGAGCTGAGCACCTGCTCGTAGAGCGCGAGGCGCTCGCTGGAATCGTTGGGGGTGGCCACCACCTGCACCTGGTTGCCGGTCTTCTCGGCCCAGGCCTGCGCCGACTCGCGGCACAGCTCGAGCTCGCGGCCCACGGCGCCGCACGAGATCTTGATCGACGCAGCCATGGCCGCAGGCGCGAGGGCGGCGGCCGCCAGGGCGAGCATGCAGCGCAGGACGCGACCGCCGCCG
>DASVLN010000014.1:0-1918 GCA_036384855.1 Burkholderiaceae bacterium
AGCGCCAGGCCTGGCGCAGCACGGTCGGCGAATCGCACTCCTCGGCCACCAGCAGCAGGCGCGCGCGGCGCACGCGCTCGCCGAGCCGCGTGCTGCCCGTCAGCACCGTGAACGGCACCGCCAGCACGAGCGGCAGGGCCACCGGCAGCATCCACAGCACCGCCGACTCGCCGGCCAGGCTCATGCCGGCGCCCAGCGCGAGCACGCCCAGGCTGACGACGCCGAAGCGGTGCGCGGCCTGCGACCAGGGGACGTCGTTGGCCTCGCGCGGGGGCGACTTCCATTCCAGCTTCCAGCCGGTGAGCGCACCCACGACGAACAGCGTGTGCGCGACCATGCGCAGCGGCGCGAGCATCATCGCGAGCAGGAACTCGAGCGCCGCGCTCTGCACGAGCTTGAACGCGCCGCCGTGGGTGTGCGCCTCGCGGCGCAGGATCACCGCCAGCACGCCCAGCACGCGCGGCAGCAGCAGCATCGTCAGCGTGCCGGCCCACAGGCCCGGGATGCCGATCGCGAGCGTGCCTTCGGGCGTGAACAGCTCGTTGCCGCCGACCAGCCACAGCGCCGCGCCGAGCACGACGTACGCGAGCCACAGCGGCGCCGAGACGTAGGACATCGCGCCCGTGGCGAGCATGCCGCGATGCACCGCGTGCAGGCCGGGCTCCGCGATCAGGCGCGCATTCTGCAGGTTGCCCTGGCACCAGCGGCGGTCGCGCTGGAGCTCGGCCAGCAGGTGCGGCGGCTGCTGCTCGTAGCTGCCGACGAGGTCGCCCACCATCCAGACGTGGTAGCCGGCGCGGCGCATCAGCGCGGCCTCGACGAAGTCGTGCGAGAGGATCTCGCCGGCCAGCGCGCCCGTGCCCTCGAGCTTCGCGAGCGCGCAGTGCTGCATGAAGGGCGCGACGCGGATGATCGCGTTGTGGCCGAAGTAGTGCGACTCGCCCAGCTGCCAGTACTGCATGCCGGCGGTGAACAGGCTGCCCGTCACGCGTGCCGCGAACTGCTGGGCGCGGGCGTGCAGCGTCGCGTGGCCGACGGCCTGCGGCGCGGTCTGCAGGATGCCGGCGGTCGGGTGCTTCTCCATCAGGCGCACCAGCGTCTGCAGGCAGTCGCCGCTCATCACGCTGTCGGCGTCCATCACGACCATGTAGCGATAGTTGGAGCCCCAGCGGCGGCAGAAGTCGGCGACGTTGCCGGCCTTGCGACGGGTGCGCACGCGGCGCACGCGGTAGAAGACGTTGCCGCGCTCGCCCAGGGTCGCGCGCAGGTCGTCGAAGGCGGCGCGCTCCTCGGCGATGACGGCCGGGTCCTTGCTGTCGGACAGCACGAACAGGTCGAACGCGTGCAGCGCGCCGGCACGCGCGAGCGACTCGGCGGTCGCCCGCAGGCCGGCGAAGACGGTGGCGACGTCCTCGTGACAGATCGGCATGATCAGCGCCGTGCGGGCATCCGGGGGGATCGGCGCATCGCCGGCGTCCCGCGCCGAGATCGCGAGACGGTCGCCGCCGCGCAGCTGCACCATGAAGCCCATCAGCGCGGTGAAGCAGCCGGCCGCGACCCACGCGAACAGCAGCGAGAACAGGCCGATCTGCGCGCCCTGCAGCACCGGGTGGTCGTGCACCGGCTGGGCATGCGCGAGCACGATCGCCGCGAACGCCGTCGCCGACGCGATCAGCGCCAGCAGCATGCGACGGCGGCGCTGGGCCGCGGCCTCCCACGGCGCTGCCGCCGACGGCGCGCGCGGGGCCTCTGACTGGCCGCGGCCCAGGATGCTGTTGCGGAACCCGGCCCACGGACGCGGCAGCATGGGCGTGCGCGCGATGGCCGGCATCGTGCCGGCACGGGGCGAAGTCGTCGGGGAAGGGTGACGTTGGTCCATGTGTCGCTCAAAAGGTCGTCGCCGGACGGCGGGAGCGTG
>DASVLN010000015.1:0-16406 GCA_036384855.1 Burkholderiaceae bacterium
TCTACAACCAGCCCGATGCCGTGGCGCGCCACGTCGCGTCCTGGAAGGCGCTGGATGCCGAGGTGCGGCGGCAGCTGGAGTTCATCGTCGTCGACGACTACTCGGACATGCCGCTGGCCGTGCCCGACCGCGGCGACCTCAACCTGCGCCTGTTCCGCGTCACCGACGACATCGACTGGAACATGCCCGGCTGCAAGAACCTGGCCGCGCTGATGGCGCGCGCGGACTTCCTGCTGTTCTTCGACTGCGACAACATCGCCCCGCCCGAAGGCCTCGCGGCGCTCGCGCGCGCGGCCGGGCAGCTGCGGCCGGACGTGCTGTACAACTTCCGCCGCGTCCTGGAGGACGGCTCGGAGATGCCGCCCCACATCAACACGCTGCTGATGTCCAAGCGCGGCTTCTTCCAGGCCGGCGGCATGGACGAGGACTTCAGCGGCCATTACGGCTTCGAGGACGTCCACTTCCACCACATGTGGCGGCATCACGTCGGCTCGGAGCTGCTGCTGGCCGACATCGCGTTCACGCAGCTGGGCTACCGCACGTCCACGATGAACCGCGACACGAGCCGCAACCAGGCGCTGATCCACGAGAAGATCAACGTCCAGCAGTACCGCCGGTCCACGGGCAAGCTGCGCTTCAACTGGAGCGAGCAGCTGGCGGCGTGACGAAGAAAGACCCGTGACGAGCCGCCGGCGGCGCCGGGGTCGTGCACGGGTCGCAGGGCAGGCCTCGCGCCCGCCGCTTCGGGCTGCCGCGTCAGTGCGCCGGCTGGAACGCCGGATCGCCCATCTGCCACAGCGCGAACGACCACAGGTCGGCGAGCTGCGACTCGCGCTGCGACATGCTCGAGCCGATGCCGTGGCCGGCGTCGTAGTCGATGCGCAGCAGGGCGGGGCGGCCGTCCGGGTTCGCGGCCTGCGTGCGCGCGGCCATCTTCATCATGTGCCAGGGCGCGACGCGCGGGTCGTTGGCGCCGGTGCTGTAGATCACCGCGGGATAGGCCACGCCGTCGTGGATGTGCTCGTAGGCGGCCATCGCGTACAGCGCGTGGAAGCCGTCCTCGTCGTGCGTGGAGCCGAACTCCGAGATGTTGGGCGGGCCGTTGGGCTCGGTCTCGGCGCGCAGGGTGTCGGACATGCCCACGAGGTCGAGGATCACGCCGAACGCGTCCGGCGCCCAGGTCATCGCGCCGCCGACGGTGATGCCGCCCGCGCTGCCGCCTTCGCCGGCCAGGCGCTGCGCCGTCGTGTACTTCTGGTCGACCAGCCAGCGGCCGCAGGCGATGAAGTCGAGGATCGTGTTGATCTTCGTCTTCTTGTAGCCGGCCATGTGCCATCCCTCGCCGTACTCGCCGCCGCCGCGGCCGTGGGCGACGGCGATGATGCCGCCGCGCTCGATCCAGGCGACGTTGGTCGGGTTCAGGCCGGGCTCCAGCGAGACGCCGTAGCTGCCGTAGCCCTCCAGGATGGTCGGATGGCTGCCGTCGGCGACCAGGCCCTTCTTGTAGATCAGCGACAGGGGGATGCGCGTGCCGTCGTAGCTCGTGGCGAAGACCTCCCTGGACTCGAAGGCCGAGGTGTCGAGCGAGGCCGGCGGGTTCAGGCCCGTGTCCTCGCTGGCGGCCGCGCCGGGCGCGTACGCGAGCAGGCGCGTGGCCTGCAGCCAGCCGCGGATGCCGAACAGCGCGCCGGGGCGCTTCGGATCGGTGGTCGCGGCGGCGACGTTGCCTTCGAAGGGTGTGGGCACGAGCTCGTCGCGCTTGCCGTCGTAGGAGACGCGGTGCAGGTGCGAGACCGCGCCGTCGCGGGTGCGCGCGTACAGGCCGTCCTGCGCGAGCGAGACGTCGGTCAGCACGCCGGAGCCCTCGGGGATGACGACCGTCGCCTTGGCGAGGTCGGGCGCGGCCAGCGGCGTCGCGAGCAGGCGGAAGCGCGGCGCGCCCTTCTGCGACAGCACGTACAGCGTCTGGCCGTGCGGCAGGAAGGCGGTCGCGCCGTCGGCGACGTCGGCGATCTTCTTCCACGGCGTGCGGGCGTCGGTGACCTTGGCGAGCGGCGCGACGTAGACCGTGGACGGGTTGTTGTCCATGTTGTGGTTCGCGACCGCGACCGCGTAGGACGAGTCCGGCGACAGGATCACGTAGGTGCCCTGGCCCTCGGGCACGTCCAGCGCCGGGTTGACGCCGCGGCCGAAGACGACCGCGTCGCCCTCGCCGTCGAGGTGCGCGCCCAGCTTGTGCAGGTAGGTGCGGCCGTTGTACATCGTCTGGTTCGCGGGCATGCCCGGCGTCGGCTTGACGTAGCGCAGGTAGAAGAAGGACTTGTTGTCCGGGCGCCAGGCGACGACGCTGTCGGAGGTGCGGTCGATCGCCTCGCCGAGCTCCTTGCCGGTGGCGACGTCCATCACGTGCATCACGCTCTTCTCGGAGCCGCCCGCCGACACGCCGTAGGCGATGCGCTTGCCGTCCCACGAGGGCTCGTAGAAGTCGAGCGCGTAGTGCGTGCCGCTGCCTTCGCCCAGCTTGCCCGGGTCGACCAGCAGGTGCTCCTCGCCCTTGATGCCGTCGCGCCAGTACAGCTTGGGCAGCGGCGCCCCCGGCTCGATCACCTCGTAGAAGAAGCGGTCGCCGCGCTGCACGAAGCCGGCACGGCGCAGGTCGGTGTTCAGCAGCGCGTGGATGCGCTCGAGCAGCTTGGCGCGGCCCGGGATCGCGTCGAGACGCGCGCGCGTGTAGTCGGCCTGGCCCTTCATCCACGCCTTGACCTCGGGGTTGCCGAGATCCTCGAGGTAGCGGTAGTCGTCCGTGACCTTGGTGCCGAAGTAGTCGTCGACCACCGGGCGCACCGGCGCGACGGGCGGATGCGAGGGGGCCTGGGCGGACGCGAGGGCGGCGGCGGCCAGGCCGAGCGCGAGGACGAGGCCCTGGTGGGGCCGCCGCGCGCGGAAGCGGTTGGATTGCATGGGGATTGCCCTTGTGGAATCGGAAAAGCGCGAGTCTATGTGCAACGCAGGCTCGCTCAGGCCCGCGATTCCCCCAGGGCGCGGGTCGAGCCCGCGGCCGGGCCGCATCATCCGCCGTCGAGCATGCTCCCCCGCGCGCGAACCGAGACACCTGCGGCGCCGGCCGG
The DNA here is from genome assembly GCA_036384855.1 of Burkholderiaceae bacterium. Taxonomy (GTDB): domain Bacteria; phylum Pseudomonadota; class Gammaproteobacteria; order Burkholderiales; family Burkholderiaceae_C; genus Scleromatobacter. The sequence goes on from DASVLN010000015.1 coordinate 3,129, forward strand.
CCCAGAATCGACGCTCCCCGGCAAGGAGGAACCGCCATGCGCCCCCGCGTCCCGATGTGTCTCGCCGTCCTCGCGCTGGCCGCCTGCGCCGGCACGGCCGCGCCGCCTCGCGACGAAGCCCCCGACGCGCTGACACCCGACGTCCTCGCGAAGATCGGCGCCCACCACGTGCCGGACCTGTATCGCGTGATCGGGACGCCCGCGGCCAGCGAGAAGACCGCGCACGGCACGCGCTACACTTGGCACGCGGCCGTGCACGAGACCACCTTCGTGCCCACCGCGGCGCCGGTCGCCGGATTCATCGGCCAGCTGCCCACGGGCGCCGAGGGCACGGGCGGCGGCGGCGGGGAGGTCGGCCACGACGTGACCTGCCGCGTGCGCATCGACGCCGGCAGCACCGACCTGATCGAGCACCTCGACTTCAACGGCCCGCGTCGCGCGTGCGGGCCGGTCACGCAGCGGCTGGCGGCCTGGATCCGGACGGTCGGCTGAGGAGGGATCCGTGCGCTCGCCGGTGCGTCACCACAACGCGTCGCGCCAGCGCCGGTGGAACGCGTCGTCGTCGAAGCCGGCCAGGGGCACGGGCGCGAGGCCACGCACGCTCGAACGCCTGCGCCGGGCCGGCTTGCCCCCGCGTCCCGTCCAGTGCTCGACGACGCCGGTGGCCAGGTCGACGCTCGTCCCGTGGTCGGCGTCCTGGACGTCGTCGGGGTGGGCGTAGGCGGTCTCCAGGCCGATCAGCATCGGCTGGCCGCCGCGCAAGCTGAACTGGAAGTCCTCGGCCCAATGAGCGCAGCAGCCGCTCGCGCCGTCACGGTGCAGGAAGACCGAGCCGCGCCGGATCGAGACCTCGGCGTCGTCCAGCGGCGCCGACTTCGCCGCGAGCCGGAAGCCGCCGGAGCGGGCGCCCGCGAAGAGGAACAGGCGCATCGCGCTGGCGCCGTCGGGGCCGCCGTGCGGATCGCCGGCCACGATCGCGAAGTCCTCGACGCCGTCCCCGTCCAGGTCGCCGAAGGCCGCGGCGTCCGGCTCGAACGTCACGCCCGGAGCGGCCTGCGCCAGCGCGGCGCGGGCCTGGGCGTCGCGCGTCGGGTCCGGCGGCGCGGCATGGCCGGCGAACGAGGCGAGGAGGGCCGCGAGCGCGAGGACGGGCTTCATGCGGTCATGAGCGTCCCGCGAGCGTGCGCCGACGTGCGAGCCCGCAGTGAGGCGAAAACGTCAGCGGCGACGCGCACGCCGCGCGGCCAGGGCCAGGAGTCCGAGGCCGGCCGCCATGAATCCGGGCGACGACGGCTCGGGCACCGCGCTCGCCTGCGACACCGTCAGCACGGCCTGCTGCGACGCGCCGAAGAGCACGGAGTCGTAGGTGCCATAGTGCTCGAACGAACCGGGCGCGAAGTAGTAGTAGGCCTCCGAGCCGGGATTGGCCGCGGAATCGAAGTGCAGTCCGGCCATCTCGTTCTGGTCGTCCGCGCCGTTGACGTGATACAGGAAATCCGGGCCGAGGCAGGTCGCCGGGCCGAGGCTGGCCGTCACCGAGCAGTTGCTCAGCGCGGCAAGCGGGATCGCGGTGTCGGAGGTGATGAAGTTCGCCACGGTGAACGAGTACGAGCCCGTGACCGTCTCGCCATCGAGCGGGAAGGACGACTGCGCGTCCAGCGTGTAGGTGACGGCGGCGTTCGCCGAGGTGGCGGCCAGCGCGGTGATCGCCACGGTCGCGGCGACCAGTGCGTGCTTCAGCTTCATCGATTCCTCCTGGTTGAGCAGCGGCGCAGCATAGCGGTCCGTCTTGGCGTGCCGGTTCCCCAAAACGGGTGAGGCGGTGAGCGCTCTCCCGCGCTGGTCGGGCGGCCCGTTTCAAGCGATGATCCCGATCCTCTCAATTCGCCCCCGGAGTCAGGCCTTGGCTGGCAACATCCTGATCGACCCGCTCGACTTCATGCAGAAGAACCTGGTCGTGCCGTTTCACGACAACCTCGGCACCGCACAGGACCAGTCCGGGCTGATCCAGATGTGCCTGGTCAAGTCCCAGCAGCCGGCGCGTCGTCACGGCGCGGACGTCGACAAGTTCATCCTGTATCGCTATCGCGGCCAGCCCAATGCCGAGGTGGCCTTCCGTGCCTTCTGGTGCCCCTACGCGCAGAACGAGGTGCGCACCTGCGACCTGGACGACGGCGCGAACCTGATGTTCACCGCCACGATGGACGGCTGCACGTTCACGGCCACCGCGCAGGACGCGCACGGCAACTGCCGCGTCGGCCATGCGAACTCGGGCCGGTTCGGCGCGGCCCGCGAAGCCACCTACGGCCTCGCCGGCGCGCGCAAGTTCCAGTCCGACGAGCAGTCGAACCGCCTGCGCCACGCGTTGGGCGCCCCGGCCGTCACCATCAGTCCGGCCGACTACATGGCCGATCACGACGGCGCCATGGTGCAGAAGTCGACCACCTTCGCGATCCGCAACGGCGGGCAGTGGCGCTTCTATACCCAGACCTACGTGATCCAGGGCGGGCGCTACTTCCTGCGGGACGTCACCCAGCGCGCCTGACGGCGCCATGAAAAGGCGGCACCCGAGGGTGCCGTCGCGCCGCCTGTCGCACGCGGTTCAGTGCACGTCCACCGGATACGTCCCCAGGATCTTGAAGAACCCGCACACCTTGCGCAGCTCCTCGAGCGCCGTGCGCACGTGCTGCTGGTCGCTTGGGACATCACCCGAGGTCGCGGCGTCGCAACTTCGTTTGTCGCTGCCCAGGAGTCCCCTGAAGGAGGGGATAGCCCGTTGGGCGGCCCGTCCTTAGCATGCCAGTCGTGGCTCTGGCATCGCCGCACCGCTACCCTACCATCTTGCCAGGCTGAACCTGCTACAGATACTCACCACATAGGAAGACCGCCATGGTCATGAAGAGCTTGCTGGCCGAGTTGGTCGACGGCCGTTTGATCCTGCCCGAGGAAGCGCTCGCCGTCCTGCCGGCAGGCGCCCCGCTGCGGGTCTACGTCGACACCGAGCGCGGAACAGTGCGCATCCACGCCAAAGACCCGGAAGCCATGCCGCCCGACTTCGAGCAATTCATGGACTTGCTCGATGAACTCAACGAAGGCGTGACCCTGGAGGAATACACCAAGCCCGTCCCGGACAGCGAACTTCGCAGCGGCAAGCCGAAGAACGACGAGGGCAAGAAATGAGCAAGCAGCGGGCGGTACTGGATGCGAACGTTCTGTATGGCGGGTTTCTCAGGGATCTGCTGCTCTCCGTGTTTGCGGCGGGTCTTTATGAAGCGAAGTGGACCGAAGAGATCACGGCAGAGTGGGTTCGGCACCTGCTGAAGAATCGGTCTAACGTCACGGCCGAAAGCAACGCTCGTACGGTGCTTCGGATGCATCAGATCCGGCCGAGTGCGCTTGTGGAGAACTACAAGCACTTGATCGAGAGCATCGATCTTCCAGACAAAGACGACCGACATGTGGTGGCGGCCGCGATTGCCTGTCAGGCACAGAAGATCGTGACCAGGAATCTGCGAGATTTCCCGAGCGAGATACTCGGCGCATTCGGCATCGTCGCGCAGAGTCCCGACAGCTTTCTGTCGGAGCTGATCAGGGAGAATGCCGAGGGCGTTGTGGCGGCCTTTCGCGCGATGCGCAAGCGGTTCAAGAAGCCGCCGATGTCCGTTAACGACTTTTTTTCGGCTCTTGAGAAGCATGAACTTGCGCTGACCGCCAAACAACTCGCGCACCTTCGCGATCTGCTGTGATCGAGCTTGCGGTGACGCGCCATCACGTCACCGCGCCGTGCAAGGCCTTCGAGTCCGGAGTTATGCCACGGCACCGACCGGCGCCCGGGTTGCTGCCGTGGGCGGCACATGATTTCCGCCAAACGTCATCCCGTATCAACAGGCGCGGGAAGCACTGCCGAATGCCTGCCGTTGAGCTACGATTCTCCGAGGGAGGACACGTCTATGACTCTAAGCAAGAGCGCCGTGGGAATCGGCATGGTCGTTTTGGCGCTGGCCATTGGAAACGTCTGGCAGTACGCGGTAAATCGAACGGACGTATCGGAACTGCAAGCACTCGCGGCCTCCCAGGCAGCAACCGCGACCGCACAAGCTTCCAAGACGAGTATCACAGAACAGAAGCGATGCGCCGAAATCGCTGCACAGGCGTTCGCGCGCATGGGCTTCGACGGTGTTCGTCACCCACTCGCTACATTCACGAATCACTACAGCCGACGCTTCTCGCGATGCTACATTGACTTCCAGGATACGCAAGTGACCGGAAAGTCCTTCGCGGTTGATCGCCAGATCGTTGACGCCCTGGAGAATAAGTCGTACGGCTCCTACATGTGGATCAACGGCACGGACAAGAAGTACTGGGAAGTCAAGCCCGCTGAGTGCTACGTCTTGACGTCTACTGGAATCAAGCAGATCTGCACAAGCGACAAAGAGTTTGAACAGCTTGCAAAAACCTACATGGAGGACTGATGGCCGTACCACCACCAGCAAGCTCGCAACTAGGCGCCGACGACCAGGCAATTGCCGCACCTATAGTCGCGTGGGCGCAGCATAATCGTCTGTTTGGCCAACTTCTTGGATTTAGATGTTGACATGCGTGAAGCCACCTCATTGCTTTTCAAGTCATTCCACGAGTTTGTGCCTTTGGAGAGTCTGCACACCCTGCCAAAGCGGATGCGCGGCATCTATGCGCTCTACTGCGAAGACTCACCGGGCGATCGAAATCTGGTTTACGTTGGAATGACTGATTCCGGCGCTTTAGGCAGGCTCGTTAAACATGCCGAACAAAAGCGGGAACGCTGGACGCACTGTTCTGTCTTTGAAGTATGGGACAACATCACACTGGAGCAGATCAAAGAGCTTGAGGCGTGGCTGCTGCAAATGCTCCGCAAAGATGCCTCCGCAAACGCCCTCAACGCGCAAAAGGGGTCCAAGAGGTTCGCTGCTCTGCGACGGCAGACCTTGGCCCGATCTAGGTCGAATGCTTCCTGACTTCCGGTCAAGCGGCGAACTTTGGAACTTCAAGCTGGAACTCGGACTTGCCGCGATCGTGGCTGTGCCTCGAAATCACGATCTAAAGCGGTTCGTCGCACAACGGAACGTACAGGCGATAGCTTTCCGATCGTAGTTCAGCTTGGCGGTTGCTACGTGCTTTGGCTGCTCAGCGATGGCCGCCTGACGCTGCGCGATGGTCCGCTGCCGCCAAGCTACATAGACGGAGAATCGTTTGCATGAAATTCGACGAAACTGACCTCGAACTTATCAAGCTGGTTGTCACATCTGTCGTGGCCATCATCGTCGGTGTGGTCACGGCGTACATAGCATGGCAGCAGTGCCAAATTGCCAGGCGGCAAGCCAACATAGCAGAGCAAGCCAAACAGGTCGCGACAGCAAAGTTGAACTTTGACCTGTTTGAAAAGCGCTATAGGCTCTACGAGCTCCTCAGAAATGAACTACTGGAAATTGTCATCTGCGCTCGAAGATACGATCCTTCTAATTCTAAGTACATTCTCGAAATTCCGAAGTTTGCGTTCCTCTTCGGAGCTGACATCACGGACTACATCGGAAAGATTGACGACACGCATCGTGCCTTGAGATCGATCTGGGAGCGCGAAGCGAAAGGGGTGTCAGAGGATGAGCGCGAAAGGTCCGCCGAAATGCTCTCGTGGTTGAACAAACAAGGCATCGAATGCTACAAGCGCTTCAAGCCGTACTTGGACTTCAGCGAGTGGCAAGCCCAGGATTGGGCGAGAACACGGGTTTTACCTTGCGACTGATCAGTCCTAATGCGGACAAGTCCGGCTGTGAGGTGCTTCCCGCCACTGGCCAGCGGACTTGCTGGCATGGGTGAGGTGAGCTCACGCGATGGGTCAACGCTTGGGAGCAAGATAGCCCTGGGCTGCACGGAAATACCGGCGAGTTACCCGTATAGGCGGTATGAAAAGCGACCTATGGGGCCGTCAAAGGTGCTTTGACGGTTGTAGGGATGATCTCAATGCACGTCCACCGGATACGTCCCCAGGATCTTGAAGAACCCGCACACCTTGCGCAGCTCCTCGAGCGCCGTGCGCACGTGCTCCTGGTCCGGGTGGCCGGCGATGTCGACGTAGAAGTAGTACTCCCACTGGCCCGAGCGGGCCGGGCGCGACTCGAACTTGGTCATCGAGACGCCGTGCGCCTTCAGGGGCACGAGCATGTCGTGCAGGGCGCCCGGGCGGTTGGAGACCGTGACGACGAGGCTGGTGCAGTCGTGGCCCGAGGCCTTGGGCGCGGGATGGCGCTCGGTGTGCGTGATGACGGCGAAGCGCGTGCGGTTGTTCGCGTCGTCCTGGATCGCCGGCGAGACCACGTGCAGGCCGTACTCGCTGCCCGCGCGCGTGCTCGCGACGGCCGCCAGCGTCGGGTCGAGCGACGCGAGCCGCGCGCCCTCGGCGTTGCTCGCGACGGGACGGCGCTCCGCGTGGGGCAGGTGGTCGTTGAGCCACATGTGGCATTGCGCCAGGGCCTGCGGGTGCGCGCAGACCGCCGAGATGCCCTCGAGCGAGTTCGTCTTGCGCAGCAGGTTGTGGCGCACGAACAGGCTGGTCTCGCCGATGATGAACAGCGGCGTGACGAGGAACTGGTCCAGCGAGCGCGCGACCATGCCCTCGGTGGAGTTCTCGACCGGCACGACGCCGAAGTCCGCCGCGCCGGCGGTCGTGACGCGGAAGACCTCGTCCACGCTCGGGCAGGGCACGCGCACGATGGACGAGCCGAAGTAGCCGAGCGCGGCCTCCTCGCTGAACGTGCCGGCGGGGCCGAGGTAGGCGACGCGCGTGGGCGTCTCCAGCGCGCGGCAGGCCGACATGATCTCGCGCCAGATCGGCGCCACGCTCTCGGTCTTCAGCGGGCCGGGGTTGGCGGCCTTCAGGCCGTCGATGACCTGGGCTTCCCGCTCGGGCCGGAAGGCGACCGAGCCCTCGCGCTTCTTCACCTCGCCGACGACCTGCGCGAGCCTCGCGCGGCGGTTGAGGATCTCGAGCAGCTCGCGGTCGGCGGCGTCGATCTGCGTGCGCAGCGTCGACAGGTCGGGCAGCGGCGCGGCGTCGTCGTGCGTGTCAGCCATGGGTCTTCTCGAACTCGCGCAGCCAGTCGACGAGCGCCTGGACCCCCGCCAGCGGCATCGCGTTGTAGATCGACGCGCGCATGCCGCCGACGCTCTTGTGGCCCTTGAGCGCCAGCAGCCCGCGTTCCTTCGCGCCGGCGAGGAAGGCGTCGTTCAGCGACTCGTCGCGCAGCCAGAACGGCACGTTCATGCGCGAGCGCGAGCCCGGGGCGACCTTGCTGGCGTACAGGCCGCTCGCGTCGATCGCGCCGTACAGCAGCGCCGCCTTCGCGACCGCCGCGGCCTCCATCGCCGCGACGCCGCCCTGTGCCTTGATCCACTTGAAGGTGAGGCCGGCGATGTAGATCGCCCAGGTCGGAGGCGTGTTGAACATCGAGTCGTTGTCGGCCACCACGCGGTAGTCGAACGCCGAGGGCGTGATCGGCAGCGCGTGGCCCAGCAGGTCCTCGCGCACGATGACGATGGTCAGGCCCGCCGGGCCGATGTTCTTCTGCGCGCCCGCGAAGGCGAGGCCGACGCGCGACCAGTCGATCGCGCGCGAGAGGATGTGCGACGAGCAGTCGATCACCAGCGGGACGTCCGAGCCGAGCGCGCGCAGGTCGGGCAGCTCCTGGAACTCGACGCCGTCGATGGTCTCGTTGCTGCACACGTGCACGTACGAGGCGCCGGCGCGCAGCTTCCATGTCGCCGGCGCGGGCACGGCCTTGAGCGCCTCGCCCGCGTTGCTCGCGGCCAGCGCGGCGTCGCAGTAGCGCTTCGCCTCGTTGAAGGACTTGGTCGACCAGCTGCCCGTCTGCACGAAGTCGACCGCGCCGCCGCGCGAGAGGTTCATCGGCACGATGGCGTTCTCGCCCAGGCCGCCGCCCTGCAGGAACAGGATGCGGAAGTGGGCGGGCACGGCGAGCAGCTCGCGCAGGTCCGCCACGGCGGCGGCGGCGATGGACATGAACTCCTTGCCGCGGTGGCTCATCTCCATCACGCCGACGCCGCAGCCGTGCCAGTCCAGCATCTCGGCGGCGGCCTCGCGCAGCACCGCCTCGGGGATGGCGGCGGGGCCGGGCGCGAAGTTCCAGGGGCGATGGCGCTCGCTCATCGTCATTCCGCCGCGCCGTCGTCGCCGGACGGGGCCGGGCCCTGGCCGCCCGGGGCCTCGTCGCCCTCGCTCGTCTCGATCGCGCTCGGCTCGCCGGCGTCGTTCTCGACGATGCGCTGCAGGCCCGACAGCTTGGCGCCGTCGTCCAGCGCGATCAGGGTGACGCCCTGCGTCGCGCGGCCCAGCTCGCGCACTTCGCTCACGCGCGTGCGCACGAGGACGCCCTTGTCGGTGATCAGCATGATCTCGTCGTTGGCGCGCACCAGCGTCGCGGCGACGACCTTGCCGTTGCGCTCGCTCTGCTGGATCGCGATCATGCCCTTGGTGCCGCGGCCGTGGCGCGTGTACTCGACGATCGAGGTGCGCTTGCCGTAGCCGTTCTCGGTGGCGGTGAGCACGCTCTGCGTCTCGTCCTCGGCCACCAGCATCGCGATGAGGCGCTGGCCCGGCTCGAGCGTCATGCCCTTGACGCCGCGCGAGGCGCGGCCGTGGGGCGTGACGTCGGCCTCGTCGAAGCGCACCGCCTTGCCGCCGTCGCTGAACAGCATGACGTCGTGGCGGCCGTCGGTCAGCGCGGCGCCGATCAGGTGGTCGCCGTCGTCGAGGTTGACCGCGATGATGCCCGCCTTGCGCGGGTTGCTGAAGTCGTCCAGCGGCGTCTTCTTGACCGTGCCCTGCGCGGTGGCCATGAAGATGAAGTGATCGGCCGGGAAGGCGCGGAACTCGCCCGTCAGCGGCAGCACGACGGTGATCTTCTCGTCCTTCTGCAGCGGGAACATGTTGACGATGGGCTTGCCGCGCGAGTTGCGCCCGCCCTGCGGCACTTCCCAGACCTTGAGCCAGTAGACGCGGCCGAGGTCGCTGAAGCACAGGATCCAGTCGTGCGTGTTGGCGATGAACAGCTGGTCGACCCAGTCGTCATCCTTGGTCTGCGTCGCCTGCTTGCCGCGGCCGCCGCGGCGCTGCGCGCGGTACTCGGCGAGCGGCTGGCTCTTGAAGTAGCCGGTATGGCTCAGCGTCACGACCATGTCGGTCGGCGTGATCAGGTCCTCGGTGCCGAGCTCCTGCGCGTTGTGCTCGATCAGGCTGCGGCGTGCCGCGAGCTTGTGGGTGCCGAACTCCGACTTCAGCGCGAGCAGCTCGTCGCTGATGATGGTCGACACGCGCTCCTTGCGCGCGAGGATGTCGAGCAGGTCGGCGATCTCGGCCATCACGTCCTTGTACTCGCCGAAGACCTTGTCCTGCTCCAGGCCGGTCAGGCGCTGCAGGCGCATCTGCAGGATTTCCTGCGCCTGCGTGTCGGACAGCTTGTACAGGCCGTCGGGCTGCAGGCCGTAGTGGTCGGGCAGGCCGTCGGGGCGGAACGCAGCGCTGCCGGCCGGGTTGTCCGCGGTCGCGCGCGCGAGCATCTCGCGCACCAGCGGCGAATCCCAGCTGCGCGCCATCAGCTCGGTCTTGGCGACCGGCGGCGTCGGCGATTCCTTGATGACCTTGATGAACTCGTCGATGTTGGCGAGCGCGACGGCCTGGCCCTCGAGCACGTGGCCGCGCTCGCGCGCCTTGCGCAGCTCGTAGATCGTGCGGCGGGTCACGACCTCGCGGCGGTGCTCAAGGAAGATCGCGATCAGCAGCTTGAGGTTGCACAGTCGCGGCTGGCCGTCGATCAGCGCGACCATGTTCATGCCGAACGTGTCCTGCAGCTGCGTCTGCTTGTACAGGTTGTTCAGCACGACCTCGGGCACTTCGCCGCGCTTCAACTCGATCACGACGCGCATGCCCGACTTGTCGGACTCGTCCTGGATGTGGCTGATGCCCTCGATCTTCTTCTCGTGCACGAGCTCGGCGATGCGCTCGAGCAGCGTCTTCTTGTTGACCTGGTACGGGATCTCGTCGACGACGATGGCCTGGCGCTGGCCGCGGTCGATCGGCTCGAAGTGCACCTTGGCGCGCATCACGACCTTGCCGCGGCCGGTGCGGTAGCCCTCGCGCACGCCGGAGATGCCGTAGATGATGCCGCCGGTGGGGAAGTCGGGCGCCGGGATGATCTCCATCAGCTCCTCGACCGTGGCGTCCGGGTTGCGCAGCAGGTGCAGGCAACCGTCGACGACCTCGTTGAGGTTGTGCGGCGGGATGTTGGTGGCCATGCCCACCGCGATGCCGGTGCCGCCGTTGACCAGCAGGTTGGGCAGGCGCGTCGGCAGCACCAGCGGCTCCTGCTCGGTGCCGTCGTAGTTGGGGCCGAAGTCGACGGTCTCCTTGTCGATGTCGGCCAGCATCTCGTGCGCGATCTTGGCCAGCCGGATCTCGGTGTAGCGCATGGCCGCGGCGTTGTCGCCGTCGACGGAGCCGAAGTTGCCCTGGCCGTCGACCAGCATGTGCCGCAGCGAGAACGGCTGCGCCATGCGCACGATGGTCTCGTAGATCGCGGAGTCGCCGTGCGGGTGGTACTTACCCATCACGTCGCCGACGATGCGCGCCGACTTCTTGTGCTGGCGGTTCCAGTCGTTGTTCTGCTCGTGCATCGCGTACAGGCAGCGGCGATGGACGGGCTTCAGGCCGTCGCGGGCGTCGGGCAGGGCCCGGCCCACGATGACGCTCATCGCGTAGTCCAGGTACGAGCGCCGCATCTCCTCTTCGAGGCTGACGGGCAGGGTTTCCTTGGCAAATTGGGTCATGGCCTACAGACAGGAGTCCTGGCTTCCGGGTGGATCCCGGAGCAGGCTGAATCCAAGGATTCTAAGGGCTGCGGGCCTGTCGCGGTCTCGCAACACTGACGGGGACGAATCGAGCGCGGTCGTGCAAAAACAGGCTTCCGTCACGGGCCGATGGCAGAATGATTTTTGTCCCTTGGTGGCCGGCCTGTGCGGTGGCGCGCCAACGTTTGCATCCGATTTGGACGTTTCGCAGGCAACTGCGGCCCTATCCTTGAGAGGAGAATCATGAAGAAATTGAACACGGTGGCGGCGCTGTTCGCGTCGGTCGCCATGTCGACCGCCTTTGCCCAGGCCACGACGGCTCCCGCCCGCGTCGACAACTGGCGCAACGTCGACGGCAACGTCTGGAAGAACGGTACCCGCGAGCTGTGCTGGCGCGACAATTTCTGGACCCCCGCGACCGCGGTGGCCGAGTGCGACGGCGCCCTGAAGCCGGTCGTCGAAGCCCCGCCCGCGCCGCCGGCCCCCGCCCCGGTGGCCGCCGCCCCGGCCCCGGCACCGGTCCCTGCCCCGGTCGTCGCGCCGGTGCCGTCGAGCGAGAAGGTCACCTACGCCGCCGACGCGTTCTTCGACTTCGACAAGGCGACGCTGAAGCCGGAAGCCAAGGAAAAGCTCGACGACCTCGTCGAGAAGACCAAGCAGATCAACCTGGAAGTCATCATCGCCGTCGGCCACACCGACAGCGTCGGCTCGGACGCCTACAACCAGAAGCTGTCGGTCCGCCGCGCCGAGTCCATCAAGACCTACCTGGTCTCGAAGGGCATGGAAGCCAACCGCGTCTACACGGAAGGCAAGGGCGAGAAGCAGCCCGTGGCGAGCAACAAGACCGCCGAAGGCCGCGCGAAGAACCGTCGCGTGGAAATCGAAGTGGTCGGCACCCGCCGCTCGAACTGATCGGGACGCCGCGCGGGGCATCGCCTCGCGCCGTTCCTCCGGAAACCCGCCTCGGCGGGTTTTTTCATTTCCGGCCGGGGGTTTTCCGCGCTTGCTGGAAACCCTGCCGACACGCGCTAGCATTCGTCCCCATGACCCAAGCCACCAACGCCGATCCGCAGGAACTCGAGAAATTCGGTGAACTCGCCCACAAGTGGTGGGATACCGAAGGCGACTTCAAGCCACTGCACCGCATCAACCCGCTGCGGCTCGACTGGATCGCCCAGCGCGCGCCGCTGCCGGGCAAGGCGGTGCTGGACGTGGGCTGCGGCGGCGGCATCCTGGCCGAGTCCATGGCGCAGCGGGGCGCGAAGGTGCTGGGCATCGACCTCTCGGTCAAGCCGCTGAAGGTCGCCCGGCTGCACGCGATGGAGGCGGGCGTCGCCGGGCTCGAGTACCGCGAGGTCGCCGTCGAGGCGCTGGCGGCCGAGCGGCCGGCCAGCTTCGATGTCGTCACCTGCATGGAGATGCTCGAGCACGTGCCCGACCCGGCGTCGGTGGTCGCGAGCTGCGCGGCGCTGGCCAGGCCCGGCGGCCGGGTGTTCTTCAGCACGCTCAACCGCAACGCCAAGGCCTTCCTCTTCGCGATCGTCGGCGCGGAGCACGTGCTCAAGCTCTTGCCCAAGGGCACGCACGAATACGCGAAGTTCATCCGCCCGAGCGAGCTCTCGGGCTTCGCGCGGGCGGCGGGCCTGGAGGTCACGGAGCTCGCCGGCATGGAATACAACCCGCTGACGCAGCGCTACTGGCTCTCGGGCGATACCTCGGTGAACTACCTCGTGGCTTGCCGCAAGCCGGCGGCGTCGTGAGCGCCCGCCCGGCCGCAGTGCGCCGCACGGAGGACGTCTCGTGAGCGTCGCCGCCATCCGGGGCGTGCTGTTCGACCTCGACGGCACGCTGGTCGACAGCGCCCCCGATCTCGCCGGCGCCGCCAATCGCCTGCGCGCGGAACACGGCCTGCCGCCGCTGCCCTACGAGGACCTGCGCCCCATGGTCGGCTCGGGCGCGCGCGGGATGGTAGGCGTGGCCTTCGGCGTCAGGCCGGGCGATTCCCGGTTCGAGCAATTGCGCGACGCGTTCCTCGACCGCTACGAGACCGGCCTGCTGGAACGCACGCGCCCGTTCGACGGCGTCGAGGCCCTGCTGGCGGCGCTGGAAGCCGCGGGCCTGCCCTGGGGCATCGTCACCAACAAGGCGACGCGCTTCACGCGCCCCATCGTCGAGGGCCTGGGCCTGGCGGCGCGCGCGGCCGCGGTGGTCTGCGGCGACACGACGCCGCACGCGAAGCCGCATCCCGCGCCGCTGCTGCATGCGGCGCAGGCGATGGGCGTCCCGCCCGAGGGCCTGGCCTACGTCGGCGACGACCTGCGCGACGCCCAGGCCGCGCGCGCGGCCGGCATGCGCATGGTCGCGGCCGCCTGGGGCTACCTG
>DASVLN010000016.1:0-5514 GCA_036384855.1 Burkholderiaceae bacterium
ACAACCGGGCGACGTGCTCGTGGCCTTCGCGCTGCGGCCGGACGACCCCCAGCTCGCGGCGATGATCGCCGCCGCGCACGAGCGCGAGATGAGCGCCGTGGTGCTCGCCGGCCGCGACGTCCACGGCGCCGGCCGCACGACCGCCGGCGCGGCCGAGACCGACCTGTGGATCACCGTCCCGCATGAACGTGCCGCGCGCGTGTGCGAGCTCCAGCTGCTGACGCTGCACGCCCTGTGCGATGCCGTCGACCTCCAACTCCTCGGCGATGCCGACCTCTGAACGAACGCCATGACCCTGCGCACCGTCACTTCCGATCGCCGCCATCCGCTGGTCTCCACCATGCTCGCCGGCGCGCTGGTTCTGGGCACGCTCGCCTCGCTGCAGGGCTGCGTGCTGCTGCTCGGGGCCGGCGCCGTCGGCAGCGCCGTCGTCCTGACCGACCGCCGCACCTCCGCGGCGCAGCTGGAGGACGAGTCGATCGAGCTGAAGGGCGGCGGCCGCGTGCGCGAGGTGCTGGGCGACCAGGGCCATGTCAACGTGACGAGCTACAACCGCCTCGTGCTGCTTTCCGGCGAAGTGCCGACCGAGGCCGACAAGGCCGCCGTCGAGAAGGCCGTCGCCGGCATCGACAACGTGACCTCGGTCGTCAACGAGCTCGAGGTCGGCGAGAACAGCTCGCTGAAGACGCGCTCCAGCGACACGCTCATCACGACGCGCGTGAAGAGCGCGCTGGTCGACGCGAAGGACTTGCAGGCGAGCGCGATCAAGGTCGTCACCGAGCGCGGCAACGTCTACCTGATGGGCCGCGTGACGGAGCGCGAGGCCGCACGCGCGACCGAAGTGGCACGCAGCCAGTCCAGCGTGATGAAGGTGGTGCGGGTATTCGAGATCCTCACCGAGGACCAGCTCGCCAACCTGCGCAACGGCTGACGGCGGGCGCGCAAGGTCGCCGCGCGTCGCCTTCGCATCACTTGCCGCTGACGAGGCGGATCAGGCTGGACGTGTCCCAGCGCCCGCCGCCGCGCACCTGCAGCTCCGCGTAGAACTGGTCGACGAGCGCCGTCAGCGGCAGCCGGGCTCCGTTGCGGCGCGCCTCGTCGAGCACGAGGCCCAGGTCCTTGCGCATCCAGTCGACGGCGAAGCCGAAGTCGAACTTGTCCTCGACCATCGTCTTGCCGCGGTTGTCCATCTGCCAGCTCTGCGCCGCGCCCTTGCCGATGACGTCGAGGACGGCCGGCATGTCCAGGCCCGCGCGGGTGCCGAAGGCGATCGCCTCGGACAGCCCCTGCACGATGCCGGCGATGCAGATCTGGTTGACCATCTTGGCGAGCTGGCCCGAGCCGCTCTCGCCCAGGCGCGTGATCGCGCGCGCGAAGGCCATCGCGACCGGCTTCATCGCCTCGAAGGCCGCGGCCTCGCCGCCGCACATGACCGTCAGCAGGCCGTTGACCGCGCCCGCCTCGCCGCCCGAGACCGGCGCGTCGACGAACTGCAGCCCCCGCAGGCGTGCCTTGCCGTGCAGCTCGCGCGCGACGTCGGCGGACGCCGTCGTGTGGTCGACCAGCACCGTGCCGCGCGCCATGCCGGCGAACGCGCCGTCGTCGCCGGTGACGACCGCGCGCAGGTCGGCGTCGTTGCCGACGCAGCAGAAGACGAACTCGGCGCCCTCGGCCGCCTCGCGCGGCGTCGCGGCCGCCCGGCCGCCGTGCTGCGCGACCCAGGCCTGGGCCTTCGCGGCCGTGCGGTTGTAGACCGTCACCTCGTGCCCGGCGGCCTTCAGGTGCCCGGCCATCGGACCGCCCATCACGCCCAGCCCGAGGAACGCGACCTTGCGCGGCGCGACGGATTCGTAGGTCTTGGCCATGTTCAGATGATCGACAGATGTTCGGTGCCGGCGGCGAGGTCGGTCGCGCGGGAGCGCTCGCTGTCCAGCTTGATCTGCAGCCGCAGGTCGTTGACCGAGTCGGCGTTGCGCAGGGCGTCCTCGTAGGTGACCATGTTGGCCTCGTAGAGGTCGAACAGCGCCTGGTCGAAGGTCTGCATGCCGAGCTCGCGCGAGCGCTTCATCAGGTCCTTGATCTCGCCCACCTTGCCCTGGAAGATCAGGTCGGCGATCAGCGGCGAGTTCAGCAGGATCTCGACCGCCGCGATGCGGCCCTTGCCCTCCTGGCGCGGCAGCAGGCGCTGCGAGATCAGCGCCTTCAGGTTCAGCGACAGGTCCATCAGCAGCTGCTGGCGGCGCTCCTCGGGGAAGAAGTTGAGCATCCGGTCGAGCGCCTGGTTGGCCGAGTTCGCGTGCAGGGTGGCCATGCACAGGTGGCCTGTCTCCGCGAACGCGATCGCGAGGTCCATCGTCTCGCGGTCGCGGATCTCGCCCATCAGGATCACGTCCGGCGCCTGCCGCAGGGCGTTCTTCAGCGCGTTCTCCCAGGTGTCGGTGTCGATGCCGATCTCGCGCTGGGTCACGATGCAGTTCTTGTGCGGGTGCACGAACTCGACCGGATCCTCCACCGTGATGATGTGGCCGTGCGTGTGCTCGTTGCGCCAGTCCAGCATCGCGGCCTGGCTGGTCGACTTGCCCGAGCCGGTCGCGCCGACCATGATCAGCAGCCCGCGCTTGGTCAGCGCGACGTCCTTGAGCACGCGGGGAAGGCCGAGGCTGTCGATGGTGGGGATCTCCTGCGGGATCGTCCGCAGCACGATGCCCACGTGCCCCTGCTGCAGGAATGCGCTGCAGCGGAAGCGGCCGATGCCCTGCGGCGAGATCGCGAAGTTGCACTCCTTCGTGCGCTCGAAGTCGGACGCCTGCTTGTCGTTCATGATCGCGCGGGCCAGCGCCATCGTGTGCGCGCCGGTCAGCGGCTGCGGCGAGACCTTGGTGACCTTGCCGTCGACCTTGATCGCGGGCGGGAAGTCCGCGGTCAGGAACAGGTCGGAGCCGTTGCGCGTGACCATCAGGCGCAGCAGGTCGTTGACGAACTTGGATGCTTGCTCTCTTTCCATGGCCTGCCTTCTTCCCTGTTGACCCGGCGGCGCGCCGGGCGACCCTGCGCGCGCGGGGTCGGACTACCTTGATCTACGACATTGTGCGCCGTCCATCGAGGGCGACGCGCGGACGGATTTCACTCCCGCGTGAGCAGCGCCGACAAGCGCGCGCTCACCTGGCGCAGGCGCAGCGAGAGCCGGCGCGCGAGCCACGCGAGCAGCGCCGCCGCCAGGCGCGGCTCGTGCTGCATCATGCGGTCGAGCGCCGCGGCGCCGAGCACGGCGAACTTCGCGGGGGTGAGCGTGGTGCAGGCCGAGAAGCGGGCGCCGGCATCGAGCAGCGACATCTCGCCCAGCACGTCGCCGGCGCGCGACTCGCCCAGGCGCGCCTTCGCGCCCCAGGGCTGCACGCGCTCGACGGCGATGGTGCCGTCCAGCACGATCAGCAGGAAGTCGCCCTGCTCGTCCTGGCCGATGACCTGCCGCCCCGGCTCGACCTGCACGTAGTCGAGGTAGTTGCCGAACACCGCCAACGCCTCGGGCCCGAGCTGCGACAGCTGCGGATCCTGCCCGAACAGCTTGACCAGCGCGAGCGTGCCGAGCGCCGGGTCGTAGGGCTTGGTGTGCAGGTCGAGGCTGCGCGCGTCCCAGCTGACCATGAGCTGCGTGTCCTGGTGCTGCTCCTGGAACTGCGTGGCGAAGTAGCTCGACGAATCGTCGCGCGGGGTGACGGCGAGCGGCGCCGGCTTGCGGCGGAAGCGGGCGAGGAAGCTTTTCACGGGGCGGCGACGTCGGCAGGCGGCGGGGCTTCAGCCCGGGAAGTTCTCGGGGAACTTGGCCTTCTGGCGAGCCTCCGCCGGCGCGATGATGTTGCGCCGGACGAGGTCCGCGAGGCACTGGTCGAGCGTCTGCATCCCGGCCTGGTTGCCGGTCTGGATCGACGAGTACATCTGCGCGATCTTGTTCTCGCGGATGAGGTTGCGGATGGCCGCCGTGCCCAGCATGATCTCGTGCGCCGCAACGCGGCCGGCGCCGTCCTTCGTCTTGCACAGCGTCTGCGAGATCACGCCGATCAGCGACTCCGACAGCATCGCCCGCACCATCTCCTTCTCGGCGGCCGGGAAGACGTCGACCACGCGGTCGATCGTCTTGGCGGCGCTGGAGGTGTGCAGCGTGCCGAAGACCAGGTGCCCCGTCTCGGCCGCGGTCAGGGCGAGGCGGATGGTCTCGAGGTCGCGCAGCTCGCCCACCAGGATCGCGTCCGGATCCTCGCGCAGCGCCGAGCGCAGCGCGTTCGAGAAGCTGAGCGTCTGCGGCCCGACCTCGCGCTGGTTGATCAGGCACTTCTTCGACTCGTGGACGAACTCGATCGGATCCTCGATCGTCAGCACGTGGCCATAGCTGTTGTCGTTGAGGTGGTCGATCATCGCGGCCAGCGTCGTCGACTTGCCGGAGCCGGTCGGGCCGGTCACCAGCACCAGGCCGCGCGGCTTCATCGCGAGCTCCGAGAACACGCGCGGGCAGTTCAGCTGCTCCAGCGTGAGGATCTTGGAGGGAATCGTCCGGAACACGGCGCCGGCGCCGCGGTTCTGGTTGAACGCGTTGACGCGGAAACGTGCGAGGCCCTGGATCTCGAACGAGAAGTCGCACTCCAGCGTGTCCTCGAAGTGCTTGCGCTGGGTGTCGTTCATGATGTCGTACACCAGGCCGTGGACCTGCTTGTGCGACATGGGGTCGATGTTGATCCGCCGGACGTCCCCGTGCACCCGGATCATGGGCGGCAGCCCCGAGGACAGGTGCAGGTCGGAGGCCTTGTTCTTGACCGAGAACGCGAGCAGTTGGGTGATGTCCATTGGGGCGGCGGGAATCAGGAGGCGACGGGCAGGCTTGGCTTATGCTCGGGCCGATGGCCAGCATCGCCGAGAACATACTACAGGTCCGGGCTCGAATTTCGTCCGCCTGCCGGGCATTTCACCGGGTTGGTGACACGGTGCAACTGCTCGCCGTGAGCAAGACCTGCCCCGCCGACGCCGTGCGCGAGGCGCACGCCGCCGGCCAGCACGACTTCGGCGAGAACTACGTGCAGGAGGCGGTCGCCAAGATCGAGGCGCTCGCGGACCTGCGCGCCGAGATGCGCTGGCACCTGATCGGCCCGCTGCAGAGCAACAAGACGCGCGAAGTGGCGACCAACTTCGACTGGGTGCATTCGGTCGACCGGCTCAAGCTGGCGCAGCGCCTGTCCGACCAGCGCCCGGCCGCGCTGCCGCCGCTGCAGGTCTGCCTGCAGGTCAACATCAGCGGCGAGGCGAGCAAGAGCGGCGCGGCGCCGTCCGAGGTACCCGAGCTCGCGCGGGCCGTGCAGGCGCTGCCGCGGCTGAAGCTGCGCGGGCTGATGGCGATCCCCGAGCCGGCGGGCGACCTCGAGGCCCAGCGTGCGCCGCACCGGGCGCTGCGGCGGCTGCTGGACGCGCTCAACGCGCAAGGTCTCGGGCTGGACACGCTGTCCATCGGCATGAGCGCCGACCTCG
>DASVLN010000017.1:0-6642 GCA_036384855.1 Burkholderiaceae bacterium
TGCAGCGGCAGCAGCTTCAGGTGCAGCTCCGCGGCGCGGCGTGCGTCGCCGGCCAGCGCCGCGTCGCACAGCTCGTGCATCGCGCGCGGGGCGACGTTGGCGGTCACGCTGATGTTGCCGTGGCCGCCGAGCAGCATCAGCGCGACGGCCGTGCTGTCGTCGCCTGAGTAGACCGAGAACGACTTCGGCACGGCGCGCAGCAGCCAGCCCGCGCGCTCGATGCTGCCGGTGGCCTCCTTGATGCCCACGATGCCGGGCACCTGCGAAAGGCGGACGACGGTGTCGTGCTGCAGGTCGGCCACCGTGCGGCCGGGCACGTTGTACAGCACCACCGGCAGGTCGACCGACTCGGCGATCTTGCGGAAGTGCCGGTACATGCCCTCCTGCGACGGCTTGTTGTAGTAGGGCACGACCTGCAGCGTGCAGCTCGCGCCGACCGCCTGCGCGTGGCGCGTGAGCTCGATCGCCTCGGCCGTCGAATTCGCGCCGGCGCCGGCCATGATGGGCATGCGGCCCGCCGCCTGCTCGACGCACACGCGGATCACCTCGACGTGCTCCTCGACGCTCAGCGTCGCCGACTCGCCGGTGGTGCCGACCGCGACGATGCAGTCCGTGCCCTCGGCCACGTGCCAGTCGACCAGCGCGCGCAGCGCCGGGTAGTCGACGCTGCCGTCCTCGTGCATCGGGGTGACCAGCGCCACGAGGCTGCCGACGATTCGTTCCATTCGCATTCCTTGGGAGATGTCCTTCGCGCCCGGCGCGTTGCGCGCCGACGCGGGTCGCGGGCGCGGACGGCCGGCGGCGCGCATTCCGGGCCGGGGTCGGCCGCGGAGGCAATCCGATGATTTTAGCCCGGGGCGACCAGCAGATCGGGCCGTTCCCGCGGCGACTTTCCGCGCCGCGCGACGATTCGCTGCACCTCGCGCGGCGGCGCCGCCGCCGATCCGGGCAGCCGGCCCTCCTCGAAAGCCACGACGTGCCAGGGCATGGCGGGCACGGCGCCGGCCGCGCTGCCGGGCGGAAACGCCGGCACGGGCTCCCGCAGCAGCGTGATCAGCTCGTTCGGGCGCAGCAGGTAGTCGGGGTTGCGCGGTCGCCCGAGTTCCGCCTGGCCGAGTGCAAATGTTTCGTAAAGAAGCAGGCCGCCGGGGGCGACCGCCTCCAGCAGCGCGGGCAACAGCGGTCGCCACAGGTAGTTCGTGACGACGACGGCGTCGAAGCGCTCGCCGGGCAGGGGCCAGGGCGCGCCTTCGAGGTCGGCCAGCAGCGTGTGCAGCACGACGCCCGGCTCCGACGCCTCCAGCGAGACGACCGCGAGCGCCTCGGCGTCGCGGTCGACGGCAGTGACTCGATGCCCCGCGCGCGCGAGCCAGCGCGCGTTGCGGCCCGAGCCGCAGGCGACGTCCAGCACGGACGAGCCCGGGGCGAGCAGCGGCGTCCAGCGCTCGATCCATTCCGAGGGCGCGGCCACCGTGCCATGTCGCAGCTCGTGGGTCACAGGCAGCTCCAGGCCTGGCTCGCGAGCGTGAACAGCAGGTCGCGATCGAAGTAGGACATGAACACCGCTGCGAGCGCCGCCAGGACGCCGACCGCCCAGGCGACTCGCCGCAGCCGGCGCAGCACGCGCGCACGGCGCGAGCGCGGGGACAGCGGCGCGCCGCCGTCCAGGCCGCGGCGAGAGGCGAAGCGGCTGGGGCTCTCGAGCGCCGGTGGCGCGAGGCTGACGTGGGGGATGCGCGACTTCATGATGGCGTCAGGACGAAGCGGCCGGCGGGCCGACGCCGGCCGGAGCGCGGACGATGGCCGCCCCGCACAGGAGCACCTGGGCCAGGGACAGCGGGGGGCGGGAATCGGCATGCATGGGGGACGACTCTACAGGCTCGCCGGGACGCCCTGCACGCAATTTCCTGTGTTTATGTACAGATTTGACGTCCAGGCCGGCGCGCGCCGGATCCTAGAATCGACGCCATGGCCACGAAGCAGGGCGCCCCGGGCGCCAAATCCACCAAGCAAGCCGGCGAGTACGGCGAAGCCTCCATCCGCGTGCTGAAGGGCCTCGAGCCCGTCAAGCAGCGGCCGGGCATGTACACGCGCACCGACAACCCGCTGCACATCGTCCAGGAGGTGATCGACAACGCCGCCGACGAGGCGCTCGCCGGACACGGCCGCCGCATCGCCGTCACGCTGCACGCGGACGGCTCGGTGACGGTCGACGACGACGGCCGCGGCATCCCGTTCGGGCTGCATCCCGAGGAGCAGGTGCCGGTCCTCGAGATCGTCTACACGCGCCTGCACGCGGGCGGCAAGTTCGACAAGGGCAGCGGCGGCGCCTACAGCTTCTCCGGCGGCCTGCACGGCGTGGGCGTGAGCGTGACCAACGCGCTCGCTCGCCAGCTCGAGGTCCATGTCTTCCGGGACGGCCAGTTCGCCTCGCTGACGTTCGCGGGCGGCGACGTGTCGGTGCCCCTGGCGGTGCGCAAGCTCGCGGCCGGCGAGCGCCGCCACGGCACGCGCGTGCGCGTCTGGCCCGATCCGCGCTATTTCGAGAGCGCCGAGCTGCCGCGCGGCGAGCTCGTGCACCTGCTGCGCAGCAAGGCGGTGCTGATGCCGGGCGTGACGGTGTCGCTGACGATCGAGAAGGCCGGCAAGGAGCCCGAGGTGCTGACCTGGACGTACCAGGGCGGCCTGCGCGACTACCTCCAGCAGACGCTCACCTCGGAGCCGATCGTCCCGCTGTTCGACGGCGAGCACTATGCCGGGGCCAACGAATCGGAGAACTTCGCGGAAGGCGAGGGAGCGACCTGGTGCGTCGCCTTCACCGACGACGGCGCGGCAGTGCGCGAGAGCTACGTCAACCTGATCCCGACGGTGGCCGGCGGCACGCACGAATCCGGCCTCAAGGACGGCCTGTTCAC
Organism: Burkholderiaceae bacterium; assembly: GCA_036384855.1. Classification (GTDB taxonomy): domain Bacteria; phylum Pseudomonadota; class Gammaproteobacteria; order Burkholderiales; family Burkholderiaceae_C; genus Scleromatobacter. The sequence goes on from DASVLN010000017.1 coordinate 2,916, forward strand.
CGCGGTCAAGAGCTTCATCGAGCTGCACGGCCTGCTGCCCAAGGGCGTCAAGCTGATGCCCGAGGACGTCTTCTCGCGCGCAAGCTTCGTGCTCTCGGCCAAGGTGCTCGACCCCCAGTTCCAGGGCCAGACGAAGGAGCGCCTGAACAGCCGCGACGCGCTGCGCCTGGTCTCCGCCTTCACCAAGCCGGCGCTGGAGCTGTGGCTGCACCAGCACGTCGAGTACGGCCGCAAGCTCGCCGAGCTCGTGATCCGCCAGGCGCAGGCGCGCCAGCGCGCCGGACAGAAGGTCGAGAAGCGCAAGGGCTCGGGCGTGGCGGTGCTGCCCGGCAAGCTGACCGACTGCGAGAGCCGCGACCTGGCGCACAACGAGGTGTTCCTGGTCGAGGGCGACTCCGCGGGCGGCTCGGCCAAGATGGGCCGCGACAAGGAGACCCAGGCGATCCTGCCCCTGCGCGGCAAGGTCCTCAACACCTGGGAGGTCGAGCGCGACCGCCTGTTCGCCAACACCGAGATCCACGACATCGCGGTGGCCGTGGGCGTGGATCCGCACGGGCCCGACGACACGCCCGACTTCTCGGGCCTGCGCTATGGCAAGGTCTGCATCCTGTCGGACGCGGACGTCGACGGCTCGCACATCCAGGTGCTGCTGCTGACCCTGTTCTTCCGCCACTTTCCGCAGCTGGTGGCGCGTGGGCACGTGTATGTCGCCAAGCCGCCGCTGTACCGCATCGATGCGCCGGCCCGCGGCCGCAAGCCGGCGGCCAAGATCTATGCGCTCGACGAAGGCGAGCTCGAAGCCACGCTGGACAAGCTGCGCAAGGAGGGCGCGCGTGACGGCTCCTGGAAGATCAGCCGCTTCAAGGGCCTGGGCGAGATGAACGCCGAGCAGCTCTGGGAAACGACGCTCAACCCCGAGACCCGCCGCCTGCTGCGGGTGCAGCTGGGCGCGCTGGACGCGAGCCAGACCGAAGGCTCGTTCACGCGGCTGATGGGCAAGGGCGAGGCGCAGGCGCGGCGCGACCTGATGGAGCTGCGCGGGGACGCGGTCGAGATCGACATCTGAGCATCGGCCGACCGGCCGATCCGTCGCGGGCGCCACGCCGGCCCGCGCGTCCGAGCGGTGCGCAACGGCGCTCCGCGGCCGCCCGCAGGCGCAGCTCGCGCCGGACGTGGGCGCTTCCTAACCGCGCAGTCCAGCGCCGAACGGACGAGCCAAGTGCGCGCCCCTCCCGCTTTTCGTGCGGAAATGCCGCTTTTCTCGGGGGATCGCCCGCCGCAGGGCCTGCGATCCTTGCCTCTAGAATCCACCGCTCCAGCCCCGGGCGACACCGTCGCGCAGGGCACCCGCCTGCCGTGCTGCCCTTCCTCGCCGCCTTCAGCCTGCCCGCCCGCCGCCCCATGTCCGACGACGTCCCGACCGAGAGCGCGCATCTGCGGATCCGTCCCACGATGCTGTCCGACCTCGACTTCGTCGTGTCGGTCGAGCGCGACGGCCAGAACCTGCCGTTCATCACGCCGTGGGAGCGCACCCAGCACGAGGGCGCGATCCGCTTCCCCGACTCGCGCCACTTCATCGTCGAGGCGGGGCAGGACTGGGAGCGCGTCGGCTTCGTGATCCTGCAGGGCTGCCGCAACCCGATGCAGTCGATCGAGCTCAAGCGCATCGTGCTGCAGACCCGCGTCCACGGCCGCGGCCTCGGGCGTGCCTGCGTGCGGCTGCTCAAGGGCATGGCCTTCCGCGACCTGCACGCGCACCGCTTCTGGCTCGACGTGAAGTCGCTCAACACGCGGGCACTGAGCCTGTACACGAGCGAAGGCTTCGTCGAGGAAGGCCGGCTGCGCGAGAGCGTGCGACTGGGCTCCGACGACGAGGCGCGCTGGGACAGCCTGGTCGTCATGTCGCTGCTCGATCGCGAGTACCACTCCCGGGTCGACAACGGCCTCGAGACGCCGCTGCCGAGGGTCGCGCGATGAGGAAGACGCTCCTGCTGGCGGCCTGCACGGCCGCCGCGCTCGTCGTCACGACCGCGGCCTGCGACGTGCTGCCCGAAGCCGGCCACGCCGCCCCGGCCGCGACGGCCGCCGCCCTCGACGTAACGCCGGCGCCGATGGTCGTGCCGGTCGCCGGCAAGCCGGTGTTGTGGGGCTATGTCGACGGCGCGGGCGTCGCCCATTTCGCGGCGACGAAGCTGGACTCCCGCTACTCCCAGGTTCTGCGCGAGACCGAGGGCCCGCGCGTGCTCGGCAAGACGACCGGCCCCGAGAGCCTGCTGACCTGGCTCGAGTTCTCCCCCGACGTGAAGGCGATGCAGCCCCTGCTGGACGAGGCGGCGCGCAAGAGCGGCGTCGACGAGGAGCTGCTGAAGGCCGTCATCACGGTCGAGTCGGGCTACAACGCCAAGGCCGTCTCCCACGCGGGCGCGGTCGGGCTGATGCAGCTCACGCCCGACACCGCCGACCGCTACGCGACCAAGGAGGAACGTCGCCGCCCCGCCGCCGAGCGCCTGCTCGACGCGCGCACCAACATCCTGACCGGCGCCCGCATGCTGGCCGACCTCACGCGCCGCTACGGTGGCATCGACATCGCGCTGGCCGCCTGGAACGCCGGCGAAGGCACCGTGCGCAAGGCGGGGGGCCGCATGCCGGCGATCGCCGAGACCGAGGCCCATGTCCACATGGTGCTGGAGCTGTACTGGGCCCTGCTGCAGCGCAACCTGCCGCAACGGGCGCACCGCGTCGAGCTGGACGGCTGCGCCGCGAGCGCGACCTGCAGCTGACGACGCTCGGCCGGCGGCGTCCGGTGGTCGGATGACGGGCGCGCAGCGCAGCGCACCTGGTCAAGGCCAGGATGCGCGAAGCGCAGGCCCGCGGCGCCCCTGCGATCAGCGCGACCACGGTGCTTCGAGTGGCTTGCGGGCGCCTTCCGGATGACTCAGGCGCCGAGCGCCTGCGCCACGCCCAGGAGGTCGTCGGCGACGACGTCCCAGGGCTGCTGCGGCTTCAGGTCGGTCTCCTGGCCGGGCCCATGCTCGGTCGGCCGCCGGACGAACGCCGTTCGCAGGCCGCACGCCCGCGCGGCGGCGAGGTCGCCGTTGTGCGCCGCCACCATGCAGACCTCGTCGGGGCGCATCATGAGCGCCTCCAGCGTGCGCAGGTAGGCCTGCGGCGAAGGCTTGTAGGCCTGCGAGACCTCCGCGCCGAGGATCGCATCCCAAGGCAGGCCGGCGCGCCTGGCCATGTCGACCATCAGCGCGATGTTGCCGTTCGACAGCGGGGCGATGACGAAGCGCCGCCTGAGCCGCTGCAGCGCCGGCACCGCGTCCGGCCACGGGTCCAGGCGATGCCAGGCGAGGTTGAGCTCGTCCAGCGCCGCGGCCGGCACCCGGGCGGCGTCGATGCCGAACTCCGGCAGGATGGCCTCGAGGTTCTCCCGGTGCAGGACGTCGAGCCGCGCGAACGGCCGGCGGCCACTGCGCACTTCCTCCATCGCCGGCGAATAGCGGCGCCGCCAGGCGTCCGCGAAGGCGAACGGATCGACCCCCGGCGCGAAACGCTCGAGGAAAGGGCGCGCGTCGCGCGCCACGCCGCTGCGCCAGTCCACGACCGTGCCGAAGACATCGAAGACCAGGGCGCGCAGGGAGCTCGTGGACATGGCGCCTTTCACGGGATGGGCGCGCTCAGGCCGCGCCGCGTGCGTCATCGGCCGCTCGCGCGACGAGCGCCC
>DASVLN010000018.1:0-1857 GCA_036384855.1 Burkholderiaceae bacterium
ATGCGCCCGAGCGCGCGCAGGCGCAGCGCGACCTGGGGCGGCGCGAACGGCGCGCGGCGGTCGATCTCGGCCTTGCTCTCGCGCGCGATGAAGGTCTTGACGATGCGATCCTCGAGCGAATGGAAGCTGATGACCGCCAGGCGGCCGCCCGGCGCAAGCAGGTCCAGCGCGGACTTCAGGACCTGCTCGAGCTCCTCCAGTTCGGCATTGACGAGAATCCGAAGAGCTTGAAAGGTGCGCGTGGCGGGATCCTGGCCCGGCTCGCGGGTCTTGACCGCACGAGCCACGAGGGCGGACAGCTCGCGAGTGGTTCGCACGGGTGCGCCTGCCTGCCGGCCAGCAACAATCGCCTTTGCAATCGATACAGCAAACCGTTCTTCTCCATAGTCGCGTATCACCTCGGCAATGTGGCGCTCGTCGGCGCGAGCGAGGAAGTCCGCGGCCGTCTCGCCCCGCGTCGTGTCCATGCGCATGTCCAGCGGGCCGTCGAACCGGAAGCTGAAGCCGCGCTCGGGGGTGTCGATCTGCGGCGAGGACACGCCCAGGTCGAGCAGCAGCCCGTCGATGCGCTCGACGCCGCGCTCGGCCAGCGCCTGCGGCAGCTGGGCGAAGCTCGCGTGGACGACCTCGAATCGCGGGTCGGCGATGGCGTCCGGGCCGGTGGTGGCGGCGGCGATCGCCTCGGGGTCGCGATCGACGGCGATCACCCGCGCGCCGGGGCCCAGGCGCGCCAGCAGCGCACGGGTGTGCCCGCCGCGGCCGAAGGTGCCGTCGACGTAGGTTCCTTCCGGCCTGGTCACGAGCGCGTCGATCGCTTCGTGGAGCAGGACGGTGGTGTGCAGTCCCGGGGTGTCCACGGCGGTCAGAACCTGAGTTCGTCGAGGGCGGCGGACGCCTCGGCCTGCATCACGCGCGCCTCGTAGGCGGCGTAGGCCGGCGCGGCCCAGAGCTCGAAGTGGCTGCCCATGCCCATGAGCTTGACGTCGCGCTCGAGCGTCGCGAACGTGCGCAGGTCCGGGTGGATGAGGATGCGGCCGGTCGCGTCCATCTCGACATCGTCGGCATGGCCCAGGAAGACGCGCTTGACGCCCACCTGGGAGAACGGCAGCTGGGCGAGCTGCTCGCGGAACGCCTCCCACGCGGGGCGCGGGAAGATCATCAGGCAGCCATGCGGATGCTTCGTGACGGTGAGGCGGCCGGCGCACAATGCCTGGAGGTCGTCGCGATAACGCGACGGCATGGAGACTCGCCCCTTGCCGTCCAGCGTCAGCGACGAAGGACCTTCAAACACCGTAGATTCCACGACCCACCACAAAAATGCACTTTTCTGCACTTTAGCGGATCGACCTGGGGTGGGTCAACGCGTCGCGTTCCGAAAAAATCAATCAAATCAATCACTTAGCCCACGTTTTGCAAGCGAATATCGTTCTAAATGAACAACTTGCGCGTGGCTATGAAAGTGAAGTCTGAGAAGCCCTCGCGGGCCCTCGAACGTGGGGGATTTCCCGCAGAAGGTGCTGCCGAGCAGCGAAATCGACGCGTTGGCCGAAAATCCGGGGACCAAGAGGCCCTTGCCGCCGGCTGCCGCCATGAAAAAGGGCCGCCTCGCGGGCGGCCCTCGTCGGCGGCGCTCGACCGGATCAGCGCGGGCAGTTGAGCGGGAAGCGCTTGTCGAAGTCGACGCACTCCTGGCTGTTCTGGCGCGAGGTGCCGCAGCAGCCCTGGCGCATGCAGGAGGTCATCTCCCACGACTTGGCGAAGATCGAGGCGTGCGAGGCCTTGTCGTTGCAGACCTCGGTGAGGCTGCGCGCCGGCGCGGGCGCCGGCTTGGGCGCGCTCGCGACCGGCGGGGGCGGC
>DASVLN010000019.1:0-2199 GCA_036384855.1 Burkholderiaceae bacterium
TCGGCATCGGCGGCGCGCCGCTGCGCGTCCTGCACCGCCTGCGAGGCCTTGTTCCCGGCATCGGCGACCGCCTGGTCCGCGGCGCTCTTCGCGTCGGCGGCCTGCTGCATCGCCTGCTGCGCCTGCTGCTGCGCGGCCTGCGCCGCCTGTTGGGCCTGCTGCTGCGCGGCCTGGGCGGCCTGGGTCGCCTCGCCTTGCGCCAACTGGGCGGCGTCGGCGGCCTGGCTGGCGAGGTCGGACGCCTTCTCCTGCGCCGAGCCCGCCGCCGCGCCGAGGCCTTGCAGCGCCTGGCCCGCCGCCGGGCCGGCTTGCGACAACGCGTCGCCCAACGCACTGCCGAGTCCAGGGATGCCGCTCATCGGATGACCTCCGTCCGTCGAATGGGAAATCGGGAACGCGAAGCGCCTTCAGGCCGCCTTCTTGTGTGCCGGCGCCGCGCGCTCCAGGGCGCGGAAGACCAGCAGGCAGAAATTCGCGATCGCGGCCGACTTGTCCGGACAGGTCATCCGCCGCTCGCGCAGGATCTGGGCCAGCGCGGGGATGCGGCGGTCGAACTCCTCGCCCAGCAGCCAGGCGGCGTAGACGTAGGTGGCTGCGGAGCGTTCGTCGTTGAGGCCGTAGGTGCGCGCATGCGCGAGCTGGCGGTGGATGGCCGCGACCAGCTCGGGCAACGGCATCGCGGACGCGAGCTCGGGATGGTTTCGCCGGATGATCGCGATCATGCGGGCATCGAAGGAGTCCTGCCCCATGCGATCCCATTGCGCCTGAGTCATGCTTGCCACTCGGCCCTCCGAACCGCGGGTTCGTCCCGCTGGAGCCCGGATTGTCGATCTCGCCCTTGCAGCGACGCAGTCCCTAGATCGCGGTATCCGCCCGTCGCGCAGGCGTGAAAAAGCCCGCGCACGTCGCCGTGGGCGGGCCTTGGCGTCGTCGCGTGGACGACGACGCGGATCAGTGCGCGCTCTGGCCGCGGAAGCGACGGATCGCGGCGAGTTGCGCCGCCAGTTCGGCCAGCTCGGCCTGGGCCTTGGCGACATCGAAGTCGCCCTTGGCGTTGGCGAGCGCCGCCTCGGCGGCCTTCTTGGCCTCGGTGGCCTTGGCCTCGTCCAGGTCCTTGCCGCGGATGGCGGTGTCGGCCAGGACGGTGACGCGGTCGGGCTGCACCTCGAGGATGCCGCCAGCCACGAACACGAATTCCTCCGCGCCATCGCCGGCGCGCTTGATGCGCACCGCGCCCGGCTTGATGCGGGTGATCAGCGGGGTGTGGCGCGGCATGATGCCGAGCTCGCCGCTCTCGCCCGGCAACGCGACGAAGCTCGCCTCGCCCGAGAAGATCTGCTCTTCCGCGGAGACGACGTCGACTTGAATGGTGGCCATGTGGATGTCCGTTTCGAATGGGAGAAGTCAGGCAGGACGGCAGATGCCGGCACGCGGGCCGGCGTCCGCGCGCCTCACTGGATCTTCTTGGCCTTCTCGAACGCTTCGTCGATGGTGCCGACCATGTAGAACGCCTGCTCCGGCAGGTGGTCGCATTCGCCGGCCACGATCATCTTGAAGCCGCGGATCGTTTCCTTCAGCGGCACGTACTTGCCCGGCGAGCCCGTGAAGACTTCCGCGACGTGGAAGGGCTGGGACAGGAAGCGCTGGATCTTGCGGGCGCGGGCGACGGCCAGCTTGTCTTCCGGCGCGAGTTCGTCCATGCCCAGGATCGCGATGATGTCGCGCAGTTCCTTGTAGCGCTGCAGCGTGGCCTGCACCGCGCGGGTCGTGCCGTAGTGCTCCTCGCCGACGACGTTCGGGTCGATCTGGCGCGAGGTCGAGTCGAGCGGGTCGACCGCGGGGTAGATACCCAGCGAGGCGATGTCGCGCGAGAGGACGACGGTGGCGTCCAGGTGGGCGAAGGTCGTGGCGGGCGACGGGTCGGTCAGGTCGTCCGCGGGGACGTACACGGCCTGGATCGAGGTGATCGAGCCGACCTTGGTCGACGTGATGCGCTCCTGCAGGCGGCCCATTTCCTCGGCCAGCGTCGGCTGGTAGCCCACGGCGGAGGGCATGCGGCCCAGCAGCGCGGACACTTCCGTGCCGGCCAGCGTGTAGCGGTAGATGTTGTCCACGAAGAACAGCACGTCGCGGCCTTCGTCGCGGAACGACTCGGCGATCGTCAGGCCGGTCAGCGCGACGCGCAGGCGGTTGCCCGGC
>DASVLN010000020.1:0-3988 GCA_036384855.1 Burkholderiaceae bacterium
CGAGCAGCGCGCGCGTCGCCGCGGCGAGCCGGGGGTCGTCCGACACGCCGCCCGCGACGAAGGGCAAGGCGACGCCGCCGAGGGCCTCCTGCAACAGCGCCGGCGGCACGTAGAGCATGCGATAGCGGAAGCCCTCGTCGGTGCCGGCGTGGCCGTCGTGCGGCTCGTCGGGATGCAGCACCATCGTCTGGCCCGCGAGGCTGCGGCGCAGCCCGCCGCGGTAGCGGAACGACTGCACGCCCGCGAGCGTCGTGCCGATCGCGTAGGTGTCGTGGCGGTGCAGCGAGTAGGCGTCGCCGTGGAAGAAGGCCTCGATGCGCTCGAGGCCGGCGTCCGGCGCGTCGGCGGCATGGCGCACCCAGTCGCCGCGGTGGCGGCGGTCGAGGGAGCCGTCCGTCGACGTCACGTCCGTGCGCCTGCGTCGTCAGCTCGCCGGCTTCTCCGGGAGCCGCTCGATCGCGGCCAGCACCGCGTCGAGGTCGGGCGGCTCCAGGCGCAGGTCGAAGTGGCGGGCGAGCGCATCCTCGAACTCGGCGCGCGTCGCGAGCGTGCGCAGCTGCGGCGCGGCGGTCATCGGCTGGCGCAGCGACAGCTCGCGGTTGAACAGCGTCCAGCGCCCGCCGTCGACCGCGCGGCCGACCAGCAGGTTCGCGCCCAGGAAGGACTCGGGATGCGTCGCGACGAACCAGTTGGCCGCCTTGTAGTCGATCGCCGCCGGCCGCGAGGGCAGGATCAGGCAGGCGTCGCCCCAGCCCTCGTGCGACAGGCTTTGCATCATCAGGCCGGTTTCGACGTCGACGAAGCGGAAGCGCCCGGTGCCTGCGGCCTGCTCGCCGCGGTCGGCCAGGCGCAGCGGGGCGGCCGGCGCGGTGCTGCCGAAGCCGACGTCGACGTGCCAGTCCTCGCCCGCAAGCGTCACGCGCAGCGTCATGTGCGTGCGCGCGGACTCGCGCTCGGCCGGCACGCCGACGCGCACGCGCGCCTCCTGGCCGCGCGCGTCGAAGCCGAGGCGGCGCAGCACCGCGAGCATCAGGTGGTTCTGCTCGAAGCAGTAGCCGCCGCGGCGTCGACGCACCAGCTTGTCTTCCAGCGCCGCGGTCGACAGCTCGGGCACGCGGCGCGCGAGCACGTCCACGTTCTCGAACGGGATCGAGTGCGCGTGGCGATCCACCAGGCGCGCGAGCGTCTCCAGCGTCGGCGCGGTCGGGCCGGCGTAGTCGATGCGGTGGAAGTAGGCCTCGAGGTCGGCCAGCGGATCGGCGGCCGGTTGGAGCATCGTCATCGGGGATCCCTGGACTTGCGGGCGCGCACGCGCTGCTCGCGCTCGACCTCGCGTTCGGCTTCGCGCTCGGCCTCGGCCGCGGCGGCCTCGGCCTCCCAGGCGAGGAACTGCGCGGGCGACTCGAGCGTCACGCGGCCCCAGGCGCCGGCGCGGAAGTCGTTGAGCGCGACCTCCGCCGCCTTGGTGCGGTTGATGCGGCCGCCGGCCATCAGCGCGCCGCGCTTGCGGCCGATGGCCTCCAGCAGCTCCCCGTCGGCCAGCGGGGCGATGTCGTCGAGCTTGTAGCGCGCGCGCAGCCGGTCGTCGTAGCGCCCGCGCACGGAAGCGAGCAGCTCCAGCGCGACCTCCTCCTCGTCGTACGCGTTGCGGCCCACCGCGCCGCTGGCGGCCAGGTGATAGCCGGCCTTCTCGACGCCGATGCGCGGCCACAGCATGCCGGGCGTGTCGAACAGGTAGACGTCGCTCGCGAGCGTGATGCGCTGCTCCACCTTGGTGATGCCGGCCTCGTCGCCCGTCTTGGCGACGCGCTGGCCGGTGATCGTGTTGATGAGCGTGGACTTGCCGACGTTGGGAACGCCGCATACCAGCACCCGTATCGGCTTGACCATGCCGCCGCGCTGCGGCACGAGCTCGCGGCTCGCCTCGACCAGCCGGCGCGCGGGCGCGGGGACGCTCGCGTCCAGCCCGATCGCGCGCGTGCCGGGCAGGGCGCCGAAGTGGGCGAGCCATTGCGCGGTGGCGTCCGCATCCGCGAGGTCCTGCTTGTTGAGGATCTTCAGGGCCGGCTTGCCGCGCGTCATGTCGGCGAGCAGCGGGTTGCCGCTGCTGCCGGGCAGGCGGGCGTCGAGCAGCTCGATCACGACGTCGATCTCGGGCAGGCGCTCCGCGATCGCCTTGCGCGTCGCGTGCATGTGGCCGGGGAACCACTGGATGGGCATGGATCGTCGTCGGGCGGAAGGCTGCGGAAGGGACGATTGTCCGTCCAATCGGGCATGCCCGGCGGCATCCGGCGGGATGACCGGGCGCCGAGGCCGCCGCGGCGGCGCTGTCGGCCTCGTCCCACAACGCGACGCGCCGCCTGCCGAATGCGCGGCCGGCCGGGCGATGGTCAGATGGCGGGCATCGCGGGAATCGCCTCGCCCTGGAGGATCGCCATGCTCAAGTGGGCCCTCGTCTTCGCCCTCGTCTCGCTCGTCGCCGGCCTGCTCGGCTTCACCGGACTGGCCGCCGGAGCGGCCGCCATCGCCAAGACCCTGTTCGTCGTCTTCGCGGTGCTGTTCCTGCTGTTCCTGGTGCTGGGCGCCACGATCTTCCGCAAGATCACGGACTAGGCGGTGGGCCCAGCCCGGGGCGCGTGGCGCGCCCCGCCCGCCCGCGTCAGTCGAACCGCAGGGACACGCCCGTCACGAGCTGCGTGTCGTTGCGGCCCAGGCCCTCGGCCGGGTGGCTGTCGTAGCGGTGCTCGAAGGTCGCGGTCAGCGCGAGGCGCTTGGTCATCGCCACCGACAGGCCGGCGTCGAACAGCGTGCGCACGTCGTCGCTGTTGCGCAGGCTCGGGTAGACGGTGAGCTTCTGGTGGAAAGTCGTCGTGTCGGTGAACTTGTGGTTCGACTCCTCGGCGACCAGCAGGTCGAGGTGGTTGTAGCGGCTGCGCAGCTCGTCGTCGACGACCACGGGCGGCGCGTAGCGATCCATCGTGTAGCCCAGCCCCGCGGACAGGTCCCACGTGAGCTTGTCCTCCCTGATCGCGTGGAAGCCGACGCCGGTGCCGAGCGTCGTGCGCGAGCGGATGTCGGCAAGCGGGTCGTGCAGCAGGTCGAGCTGGCCGAAGCCGAACCAGCGCGGCGTGAAGTCGCTCGAGTACAGCGCCGTGCCGCTCTGGCGGTTGGCGGTGCGCGCGCCGTCGCTGGAGGCGTACTGGCCGTTGGCATCGAAGGCCCACTTGTCGTGGTCCGTCAGGCGGATGACATCGGCCTGCAGCGAGGCGGTGTCGGTGTGCGTGTTGCCGCGCGCGACGGTCGCGCCCAGCGTGAACAGCGAGCGCCACTGGCCGTCCGGCTTCTGCGTCACCTGCGCATGCGCGAGCAGCGGCGCGGCGGCGGCGAGGGCGGCGAGGACGGAACGGGCGGACGGGCGGATCTGCATCGGAAGGGCTCCTGGGTTGAGATTCCCCGGGCGCCGGCAGTTCTCGCGCCCGGGCCAGCTCGTCGGTGCGCCGAATTTGTGTCGAATGGCACCCCGCACCGCGCAGCGAGCGCCGCGCACTACGTCCGCACGACTTCGAGCCCTGCGACAAGCTCGACATCGTCGACTACGGCGACTGCGAGGCGCATGCCCGCTGCCTTCCTCGAGCAAGGCGTGCAGGTGCGGGCGATCGGCGGCGACCACGTCATCGGCTATCCGCTGCTGCGGGCGCATGTCCGGCGCACGTCGCGGCGGAGATGCTCTGCCTGATGGCCTGAGCGCTGCGGCGGCATCCGTTCGGCGTGTGATCGGGCCGGCGTGCCGGAACGGCATTTGCTGTGTCGGGCCGCCCTTTCACAGGGGCTTCACCGCTTGTTACGGATGCGCCGGCCGCCGGCGTCCCGGGCGCGGCCGGCCGGCCTACCATGGTCCGCGATCGGTGCCGGCGCGACAGGACGCGCCGGCCCGCGACGGAGATTCGATCGTGACCCAGGATGACCAGCGCACGTGCCCGGGCTGCCA
>DASVLN010000021.1:0-1738 GCA_036384855.1 Burkholderiaceae bacterium
CGGATCGACGGCCAGCGTGCCCCCGCGCGCCTTCACGGCGTCGGCGAGCAGGCGCACCTCGGCGACCGGGGCCGGCTCCCCGGCCTCGCGCTCGAAGCGCGCGTCCAGCGCCACCAGCAGGTTGTTGAAGAAGCCCGGCTCGAAGCCCGCGAGCGCCGCGTCGATGCGCGGCAGGCTCGCGCCCGAGGCCTTGGACGCGGCGCCGACCAGCGCGCGGTAGCTGGCGACCACGGCCGCGAGCTCGGTGCGGACGGCGGCGATGCGGGCGTCGGATCCGGCAGCGTCCATCGCGCGTTCAGGGCTCGAGGGGCTCGAGCGTCTGCTCGATGCCGAATTCGGTGCGCAGCTTCACGTGCCGCGCGTCGACGACGCGTAACGCGAAGTCCATGTCGAAGGCCTTGTCGCGGCCAGGCGGGGGGTCGCCATGCAGGTGGACACGGCCGTCGTCGAGCATCCGCCAGGTCCCGGGCATCGCCAGCCAGAGCCCGCCCGCGAGCGTCGTCGTGTGGGCGTCGAAGGCCGCGCGCTCGTCGGCGGGCATCCGGGCGCGCCGCGCCGTCATCTCGTCGGTCACCCGCCCGAGCAGGCGCAGCGAGCCGTCCGGATGAAAGTCGAAGGCGAAGTCGTGCCGATAGGACGCGCCGCTGCCGATCCAGACACCGGCAGGCGGCGCGTCGGCCGCGGCATGCGCGGCGAGGGTTGCCAGCAGCAGGCCGGCGGTCAGGCTGAAGAGGTGCTTCATGCGGTTGCGGCCACGGTCGGGCGATCAAGGCGACGACCGCATCCCCGGCGGCGAGCCGCGTCGGCACGGAAGGCCGCGCACCGCGGCCAGACGGTTGGAAAGACCACCACGTCAGTCCAGCGACAGGTGCCGATCCTTGATCAGCTTGTGCCAGAACACCGTCTCCTTCTGGATGAAGGCGGCTAGCTGCGGGCCGTCGGTGGGCGCGACCTCCAGGCCGAACTCCTCCAGGCGCCGCCTGACCTCGGGCGCGAGGATGGCCTTGCGCATCTCGACGCCGAGGCGCTGGACGATCTCGGGCGGCGTGCCCTTGGGCGCGAACAGGCCCTGCCAGGCGTTGGCGTCGAAGTCCTTCAGGCCGCGGTCGGCGCCGATCTCGGACAGCGTGGGCACGTCGGGCAGCTGCGGGATGCGGTGCGGCGACAGCACCGCCAGCGCCTTGACCTTGCCGCCGCGGATCTGCGGCAGCCCGGCGGCGGTGTCGACGATCATCATCGGCACCTGGCCGCTCATCACGTCCTGCATCGCCGGCGCGGTGCCGCGGTAGGGCACGTGGACGATGAAGCTGCCGGTGCGCTCCTTGAGCAGCTCCATCGCGAGGTGGTGGGGGCTGCCCGCGCCGGGCGACGCGTAGCTGTACTTGCCGGGGCTGCGCTTGACCGCGTCGAGCAGCTGGCGCGCGCTCGTGAAGCCGCTGGCCGGGTTGACGACGAGGATCAGCGGGAAGCTCGCCATGAAGCCGATCGGCACGAAGTCCGCCGGGTTGTACGGCAGCGACTTGTACAGCGCGGTGTGGAACACCATCGCGCCGTTGTCGCCGGTCAGGATCGTGTAGCCGTCGCCGGGCGCCTTGGACGCCGCCTCGGTGCCGATGATGCCGGCCGCGCCGGGGCGGTTGTCGACGACGAGGGTCTGGCCCAGCTGCTTGCCCAGCTGCGGCGCGAGCTGGCGGGCGAGGAAGTCCGAGCCGCCGGCCGCCGGGTAGGCGACGATCCA
>DASVLN010000022.1:0-7837 GCA_036384855.1 Burkholderiaceae bacterium
ATCGCGCCGTCGATGCCCGCGCGGGCGGGCGCCTGAACACCGGAGACCGTCATGCGCCGCCCATCCCTTGCCACCCTCCTCATGCTGGCGCTGGCACTGACCTGCGCGCGCGCGCCGGCGCAGCCGCCCGGGGCCGCCGCCGCGGCCTCGGCCTCGGTGTCGACGTCCGCCGACTACGTGCTCGGCCCGGGCGACCGCATCCGCGTGACGGTCTTCCAGAGCCCCGAGCTGTCGATCGACACCCGCATCCCCGAGAGCGGGGTCGTCGCCTACCCGCTCGTCGGCGACCTGGCCCTCGGCGGCAAGACGCTGAGCCAGGCCGAGAAGCGCGTCGCCGAAGGTCTCGTCGCCGCGCGGCTGGTGCGCGTCCCGCAGGTCGCGATCGTCGTGACCGAGATCCACGCGAACCAGGCGGCCGTCCTCGGCTTCGTCGTGCACCCGGGCCGCTATGCGCTGGAGGCGCGCTCGATGCGGCTGTCCGGGCTGATCGCGCTGGCCGGCGGGCCGACGCCCGAGGCGTCCGACATCCTCACCATCACCGGTACGCGCGACGGCAAGCCGATGCGCCTGGCCGTCGACACCCGGCGCCTGCTGACGGGCGCGGATCGCGAGCACGACATCGAGATCCGCAACGGCGACATCGTCTACCTCGAGCGCGCGCCGCAGGTCTACGTCCACGGCGAGGTGCAGCACCCCGGCACGCTGCGCCTGGAGCCGGGCATGCGCGTGCTGCAGGCCATCGCCGCGGCCGGCGGCGTGACGATGCGCGGCACGAAGCGCGGCGTGCACGTGAGCCGCCCGGGGCCGGACGGCGCGCTCGTCGACTCGACGCCCGGCCTGCAGGCGGTGCTGGAGCCCGACGACGTCGTCTACGTGCCCGAGAGCCTCTTCTGACGCCGCGGAGCCCGCAGATGAACCTCGCCCACTTCCTCGCCGTCGCCCGCGCGCGCTGGCGGCTCGCGCTGGCCGTGTTCCTCGTGACGGTGGCCGCGGCGGTCGTCGCCGCGCTGGTGGTGCCGCGCACCTACACCGCGACCGCGGCGCTGCTGATCGACGTGTCGCGCCCCGACCCGGTGACCGGCCTGTCGAATGGCGGCAACCCGTCGCCGACCATCCTCGCGACGCAGGTCGGGGTGCTCAAGAGCGAGCGCGTCGCGCGCGAGGTCGTCCGCCGGCTGGACCTCGCCTCCGACGCCAAGCTGCGCGCCGCCTGGATGGCCAGCACCCAGGGCCGCGGCGACTTCACGGGCTGGCTCGCGCAGGCGCTGCAGAAGAAGACCGAGATCCTGCCCGAGCGCGACGCCAACGTGGTGGCGATCGACGCGCAGGCGGGCACGCCCGAACAGGCGGCGCGCATCGCGGACACGTTCGCGCAGGTCTACCTCGACGTCTCGGCGGCGATCCGCGCCGAAGCGGCGCAGCAGGCGTCGGCGTTCTTCGAGCGGCGCTCGACCGAGCTGCGCGCGGACCTCGAGCGCGCGCAGGCCCGCCTCGCGGACTACCAGCGCACCAACGGCGTGGTGGTGAGCGACGCCCAGGTCGACAGCGAGACCACGCGGCTCAACGAACTCTCGCTGCAGCTCGCCGTCGCGCAGGCCGCGGCCGCCGAGACCGGCAGCCGCAGCGCCTTCGCCGGCCAGGGCGGCGCCGACCAGCTGCCCGAGGCGCAGTCCAGCCTGGTCGTCTCCGGCCTGCGCGCCGACCTCGTGCGCGCCGAGACGCAGTTGCAGGAGCTCACCTCGCGGCTGGACGTGAACCACCCGCAGGTGGTGCAGGCCCGCAACGCCGTGGCGCTGCTGCGCAACCGCCTGGACGCCGAGACGCGCCGCATCGGCAGCGCCGTCACCCTGGCGAGCGCCGCGCAGCGCCAGCGCGAGGCCGAGCTGCGCGGCGCGATGGAGGCGCAGCGCCAGCGCGTCCTGCGCCTGAAGACGCTGCAGGGCGACGGCCACGTGCTGCTGCGCGACGTCGAGAACGCGCAGCGCGCCTACGACGGCGTCGAGGCGCGCCTGAGCCAGGCGGCGCTGGAGAGCCACGTGATGCAGGGCACCGCCACGCTGCTCGCGCCCGCGATGGTTCCCGCGGCGCCGTCGTCGCCGGGCCGCACGACGACGGTCGCCCTCGCCGGCGTGCTCGGCCTGGTGCTGGCGATCGCGGCGGTGCTGCTCCTGGAGTTCGCCGACCCGCGCCTGCGCACCGAGGCCGCCGCCGCGCAGGCCCTGGGCGTGCAGGTGCTGGGTGCCGTGCCGCGGCCCGACACCGCGGGATCGTTCCGCTCGCGCAAGGTGCCCCTGGTGGGCCGGCCGGGCGTCCGCCGCCTCGCGGCTCCGTCCCAGGAATCCTGACGATGAACAACGACGATGTCGCCGTGCTCGGTGCCGGCTTCGACCTCCCGCTCGCGACGATGGGACTGCCCACGCTCGGGCCGGCGCGCCGGCTGGGCGAGATCCTCGGCGAGCGCATCGACCTGGCGCCCGCGCGGGTGGTGGAGATCCTCGCCCACGCCGGCAAGCACGGCATGCGCTTCGGCGACGCCGCGGTCGCGCTCGGCTACGCCACCCCGGAGCAGGTCGTGCTCGCGCTGTCGGTGCAGTTCCAGTACCCGTGCGTGGTCGACACGCCCACGGTGCCGAGCGCGGAGCTGCCGCTGCTGACGCGTCCCCACGGCGCGCAGGCCGAGGCGCTGCGCGCGCTGCGCGGTCGCGTGTCCCGGCGCATGGCGCGACTGGGCGAGGAGCGCCGCGCCGTCGCCGTCGTCAGCCCCGAGCCGGGCGACGGCAAGACCTTCCTCGTGGCCAACCTGGGCGTCGCGCTGGCGCAGACCGGGGCGCGCACGTTGCTGGTCGACGCCGACATGCGCGGGCCGCGGCTGCACGAGATCTTCGAGCTGCGCCAGCGCCACGGCCTGTCGGGCGCGGTGATCGGCTGCGCCGACGCGCAGATCATCCAGCCGGTGGCCATCGTCCCGGGGCTGCACCTGCTGGCGTGCGGCGCCACGCCGCCCAACCCGCTGGAGCTCATCGAGCGCGACGCCTTCCGCAGCCTCGTGCGGCACCTGCCGGCCCATTTCGACTTCGTGCTCGTGGACACGCCGGCCGCTGCCTATGGCGCGGACGCGCTGGCGATCGCCGACTGCTGCGGCGCGAGCCTCCTGGTCGGTCGCCGCGACCGCTCCGGCATGGCCGCGCTGCGACGCCTGGCCGACGACCTGTCCGACGGCGACGGCGTGCTGCTGGGCGCCATCGTCAACGACTTCTGACCGCCTCCCGAGGAATCGCCGATGAGCCGAGCGCCCGAGCCGTCCGACCCCGTCACGCGCCACCTGGCCGATCCGCGGATCTGCTTCGTCGGCCTGCAGAACCTGCCCGTTCTCTCGCCGCGCCACCGCGAGCACGGCATCGGCGGCGAGGAGGTGCAGCAGACCCTGCTCGCGCGCGCGCTGGCGCGCCGCGGATTCGAGGTCTCGATGGTGGTCGCGGACTACGGCCAGGCCGACGGCGAGGTCATCGACGGCATCCGCCTGTTCAAGGCCGGCGGGCTGGACGAGGGCCTGCCCGGGCTGCGCTTCGTCCATCCGCGCATGACGCGGCTGTGGGCGGCGCTCGCGCGCGCGGACGCCGACGTCTACTACGTCAGCATCGCCGGTCCGCAGCTGGGCGTCGTCGCCGCCTTCGCGCGCCTGCACCGGCGCCGCGTCGTGTTCCGCATCGCGAGCGACGCCGACTGCGACCCCGCGCGCCTGCTGGTGCGCGAGGCGCGCAACCGCCGGCTCTACGCGTTCGGCCTGCGGCGCGCGGACGTGGTGCTCGCGCAGACCGCGCGCCAGGCACTGGAGCTCGAGCGCCACTACCGCCTGCCGTCGCGCCTGGCGGGGATGCTGGTCGAGCCGGCGCGGCGCGCGCTGCCCTTCGCCGAGCGCGACATCGACGTCCTCTGGGTGGCGAACCTGCAACCCCTGAAGCGGCCGCAGCTCGTCCTCCAGCTGGCGCGGCGCCTGCCGGGGCTGCGCGTGCATCTCGCGGGCGGCGAGCAGGCCGGCCATGCGTCGCTGTACCGCGAGGTCGCCGACGCCGCGGCCGCGCTGCCCAACGTGCGCTTCCACGGGCGCGTGCCGTACCACGAGGTCTCGGGCCTGTTCGAGCGCGCGCGCGTGCTCGTCAACAGCTCGGACATCGAGGGCTTCCCCAACACCTACCTGCAGGCCTGGCGGCACGGCGTCCCGGTGGTCGCCTTCTTCGACCCGGACCACGTCGTCGCGCGCTTCGGCCTCGGGGCGGCCGTGCCCTCGATCGACGCGATGGCGGCCGAGGTGTCCCGGCTCGCGGGCTCGCAGGCCGACTGGGCGCCCGCCTCCGCGCGCTGCGAGCGCTACATGGACGACCTCTACGGCGAGGAGCGCGTGCTCGCGCCCTACCTGCAGGCCCTGGCGCCCGCCCACGGCACCTGGCCGTTCGAGCGGTCGGCCCTCCTGGAGACATCATCTTGAGCCTGCCCGCCTTCCTCGTGACCATCGACACCGAGGGCGACGACCTCTGGTCGCGCCCGCGCGACATCACGACGCGCAACGTCGCCAGCCTGCCGCGCTTCCAGGCCCTGTGCGAGCGCCACGGCCTGCGGCCGACGTGGCTCGTGGACTACGAGATGGCGATGGATCCGGCGTTCGTCCGCTTCGGCCGCGAGGTGCTGCGGCGCGACGCCGGCGAGATCGGCATGCACCTGCACGCCTGGAACACGCCGCCGTTGACGCCGCTGACGCGCGACGACTTCCTGCACCAGCCCTTCCTCACGGACTATCCGGACGACGTCGCGGAAGAGAAGGTCGTGGTGGTCACCGAGCTGCTGCGCGACCGCTTCGAGACCCGCATCGCCAGCCACCGCGCCGGCCGCTGGGCCTTCGACGCCCGCTACGCCCGCACGCTGGCCCGCCTGGGCTACCTCGTGGACTGCTCGGTCTGCCCGCACGTGTCCTGGGCCGCCACCCTGGGCGATCCCGCCGGCCGTGGCGGCCCCGACTTCCGCCGCTTCCCCGACCGGCCGTACATGCTGGACCTGGACCACATCGACCGCCCCGGCACCTCGGATCTGCTGGAGGTGCCGGTGTCGGTGCTGCGCTCGCGCCTGCACCGGCTGGCGCCGTGGTCGTACCGGACGCCGCTGCTGCGCCGCTACGCCTGGCGCGCGGCGCCGGACCGACACTGGTTCTACCCCGACGGCCGCAACCTCGCGAGCCTGCGCGCGATCGTCGCCGAGGCGTTGCGCAGCGGCCGGCCCTGCGTCGAGATGATCCTGCACTCGTCGGAACTGATGGCCGGCGGCAGTCCCAACGGTGCCGATGCGGCGGCCGTGCAGCGCCTGTACGACGACCTCGAGGAAGTCTTCGCGGTGGCCTCGCGGCAATTCCGCGGCATGACGCTGTCGGAGTTCCGCCACGCCTGGGTCGCGCGCAGCTTCGCCGCCAGCGCGCCGCAGGCCCGACCGCAGCCGGCGCCGCTGCGCCCCACGCCTTCCGCGAGCCGGGGAGACGCCTCGTGACGCTGCCCCACATCTGCTTCATCGCGGTCCACATCTACCCTGTCCTCGTGCAGGGCACGGGCCTGGGCTTCGTCGGCGGCGCGGAGGTGCAGCAGGCCGTGCAGATGCGCGCACTGCGGCGCGCCGGCTACCGCATCTCCGTGCTGGCCAAGGACGACGGCCAGCCCGACGTCGTCGAGGTGGACGGCATCACGATCCACAAGATCCCCTCCGATGCCGGCCGCGGCCTGCGCGGCACGCGCTTCCTCTACCCGCGCCTGACGGACGTCGTGGGCCTGCTGCGGCGGGTCGCGCCGGACGTCGTGTTCGTGCAGGCTGCCGGCGAGCAGCTCGCCGCCGCGGCGCTGTACGCGCGCACGGCGGGCAAGCGGCTCGTCTTCGCCGGCGCGAGCGATCCGGACTTCGCCCGGGGCGTCCTGCCCGGCATGTCGCGCTGGCACAGCACGCTCTACCGGCTCGGGCTGCGCGGCGCCCATGAGATCCTGGTGCAGAACCAGGCGCAGCGCGACGCGCTCGCACGCAACTTCGGGCGCCGCGGCCGGCTGGTGCAGAACGGCTACGACGAGCGCGGCACGCAGCCCGCGTCGTTCGAGGGCCACGTCCTGTGGGTCGCGACCATCAAGCCGCTCAAGCGCCCGGACCTGTTCATCGAGCTCGCGCGCCGCCTGCCGGGACGCCGCTGCGTGATGGTCGGCGGCGCGGGTCTCGCGCCGGATGCGCAGCGCTTCCTCGAGTCGGTGCAGCACTCGGCCGCCGGCGTGGCCAACCTGGAGCTCACCGGCCACGTGCCCTTCGACCAGGTCGGCCGCTGGTTCGACGGCGCGGCGCTCGTGATCAACACCTCGGACTACGAGGGCCTGCCCAACACCTTCATGCAGGCCTGGATCCGCGGCACGCCCACGCTGTCGTTCGTGCGGCCGGAGTCGAGCCCGGGCGTCAGCGGCACCATCGCGTGCGACGACATCGAGGACATGGCGGCCAAGGCGCGCGTGCTGACGACCGACCGTGGCGCGTGGGCGCGCGCGAGCGCGGCCTGCCGCCGGCACTTCGAGGCCCACCACACCCTCGAGCGCGCCGTCGCCCACTACGCCGAGGCCTTCGCCGCGGCCGTCCCGGCATGATGGCGGATCGCCTGGACACGGCCGGCGTCCCCGCCGGCGAGCGACGCATGGGGCGCGTCATGGTCGCGGCGCTGGGCTGGGGCGGCGGCATGGCGGCCGTGCGCATGGCCTGCAGCTTCGTCAGCATCAAGATCACGGCGGTGGCGCTCGGGCCCGCCGGCCTCGCGCTGGTGGCGCAGTTCTCCAACTTCGTGAGCCTGTTCCAGAGCATGCTCGGCCAGGCGCTGACCACCGGCGTCGTGCGCCTGGACGCCGAATACGCGCAGGATCCGCCGCGCCGCCTGCGGGTGCGCGCGACCGCGGCGCGGATGCTGGTCGCGCTGGCGGTGGTGTTCGGCCTCGTCATGGCCGTCGCCAGCGCCCCGGTGGCCGGCTGGCTCCTCAGCGACCGCGCCTACGCCGTCCTCATCGCGCTCAGCGGCATCGCCGTGGCCGCGGCCATGGCCACCGACCTGCTCAACGGCACGCTCAGCGCGGTGCAGGAGATCGGCCTGGTCGGCCGCGCGACCATGGCCTCGACGATCCTGGGCCTCGCCGTCTTCGCGCCGTGCGCCTACCTCTGGGGCGTCGCCGGCGGGCTGTGGGGCAGCTTCGCGGTCCTCGTGGCCACGGCGGGGGTCTCCGCGATCGTGGTCAGGCGCCGGTCGCGCGGCGTGCGGCTCGGCGACTTCCGCGGCGCCTTCGACCGCACGGAATGCCGGCGCCTGCTCGGCTTCTATCCGATGCTGCTGGTCAACGGCGCGCTCGCGCCGCTGACTCTGATCCTCGTGCGCGACGCCCTGGTCGAACACCTGGGCCTGGACGCCGCCGGGCTGTGGCAGGCGAGCTGGCGGCTGTCCGAGGCCTACCAGGCCGTGATCCTGTCGTCGACGACGCTGTACTTCATGCCCAGCATGGGCGCGCGCATCGGCGACCCGCGGGCGTTGCGGCGCCAGCTGCTGCGCACGCTGGCCCTGGCGACCGGCTCCACCGCGGCGCTCGCGGCGGGCATCGCGATCCTGCGCGTGCCCATCGTGCACGCGGTCTTCAGTGCGCGCTTCGCGCCCGTGGCCGGCCTGCTGCCGCTGCAGCTGGCCGGCGACGTGCTCAAGATGGCGGGCTGGATCCTCGCGATGGCGCTCGTCGCGGCGATGCGCACGCGGCGCTTCATCGCGCTGGCGGTGATCTCGGCGGCGGGCTTCGCC
>DASVLN010000023.1:0-27037 GCA_036384855.1 Burkholderiaceae bacterium
GGACCCGGCCTGGGCGGGCAGATCGCGGGCACCGGCGGCCACGGCCTGGGCACGGGCTCCGGCCGCGCCGGCGGCACGCTCACCAAGGGCGGCGGCGGCAAGGCCTCGCGCTCGCTGGAGGAGGTGCGGCTCGTCCTCGAACGCACCAAGCCCGCGCTGTACGCGATCTACAACCGCGCGCTGCGCGAGGATCCGACCCTGCAGGGCAAGGTCGTCCTCGAGCTGACCATCGCGCCCAACGGCTCGGTGACCGAGGCCCACTTCAAGTCGAGCGAGCTCAAGTCGCCCGAGCTGGAGCAGAAGCTGCTCGCCCGCTTCCGCCTGATGGAGTTCAAGGCCGAGGACGTCGAGACGCTGGTCACGACCTACCCGATCGACTTCCTGCCTTCGGGCTGAGGCCGGGCGAGGGCTCAGGCGCGCGCGTCGACCGGCGCCGCGCCGGCCATGCGGAACGTGCCGCGTCCCGCCGCCTTGGCCGCATACAGGGCCTCGTCGGCGCGCGCCAGCAGCTCGTCCGCCTGCGCGCGGCCGTCGGCCTGGTAGGCGATGCCGATGCTCGCGGTGATCAGCAGCTCCCGGCCCTCGACGGCCAGCGGCTGCGCCATGGCCGCGAGGATCTTGCGGGCGATGGCCTGCGGCTCGAAGGGCGTGTGCAGGCCCTCGAGGATCACGACGAACTCGTCGCCGGCGAGGCGGGCGACGGCGTCGACCTCGCGCACGCTCGCGCGCAGGCGCTGGGCGAAGACCGACAGCACCTGGTCGCCCGCGGCGTGGCCCAGCGTGTCGTTGATCGACTTGAAGCGGTCGATGTCCAGGAAGAACAGGCCCACCGCCTGCTCGTTGCGGCGGCTGCGGGCAAGCGCCTCGGCGAGCTTCTCGTTGAAGGCGTAGCGGTTGGGCAGGCCGGTGAGCGCGTCGGTGCGCGCCTGCAGCGCGAGGCGCTTCTCCGCCAGCTTCATCGCCGAGACGTCGGAGACGAGCACGTAGAAGCCGGCCGTCGTGCCGTCGGCGCCGGTGTCGGGCAGGTAGAGCGTGTGCAGGTGGCGGCGGATGCCCATCATCGAGGTCTCGATGTCGAACTCGACGTGCTCGCCGGCGAGCGCCCGCCGCACCAGCGCCCGGCGTGCGCCGTGCACCTCGGGCCCGAGCACGTCCGCCATCGTGCGGCCGACGATCTGCGCCGGCGCCTGGCCGATCCATTCCCGATACGTGCCGTTGGCGAACTGGTAGCGCTCGTCGCGGTCGACGTAGGAGATCAGCACCGGCAGGTTGTCGGCGATGGTGCGCAGGCGCTGCTCGCTGCGCGCCAGGGCCAGCTCGACGTCGCGGCGCGCGGTCAGGTCCAGCACCATGCCGTAGATGCCCTGGACGCGCCCGTCCTCGTCGAGGTCGGGAACGTAGTGGATCAGCGCGTGCATGCGCCGCCCCAGGATGACGACCTCGCGCTCGGACGAGCTGGCCTCGCCCGCGAGCGCCCGCCGCATCGCGCCGTCCAGGCCCGCGAAGGCCTCGGCGCCGACGACATCGGCCACCCCGCGGCCCACCATGGCGGCGTGGTCGACATCGAACCAGCGCCCGTAGGTCGCGTTGGTGAACGTGTATCGCAGCCCGGTGTCGATGTGCGAGACGAGGGCCGGCAGGTTGTCCGTGACGGTGCGCAGCCGGCGCTCGCTCTGCGCGAGCCGGCGCTCGGCGCGCTTGCGCTCGCTGATGTCGTGCATGAACGCGTACGCGACCAGGCCGCCGTCCGTGCGCAGCGCCGCGGCGGACAGCTGCACCGGGATCTCGGCGCCCGACTTGTGCAGCACGGCGCGTTCGACGCGATGGCCCGCCGACGCGCCGCGGCCGTGCGTGAACGCGTCGACGCCCGTGCGCCACTCGTCGCGCAGGCCGGGCGGCGTGAGCAGGTCGTCGACCATCTGCCCGATCGCCTCGGCGCGCGTCCAGCCGAAGGTCTGCTCCGCGCGCCGGTTCCATTCGCTGATGCGGCCGGCCTCGTCGATCGCGACGTAGGCGTCGGGCGCGTGCGTGAGGATCGCGCGCAGGCGCTCCTCGCTTTGCCAGCGCTCGCGCACGGCCTGCGACAGCTCGCCGTTCAGGCGCTCGAGCGCCGCGGTGCGCTCGGCGACGCGGGCCTCGAGGCCGGCGTTGAGGTCGCGCAGGTGCGCGGCGTCCTCGCGCTGGCGGCGGGCGTAGCGATCCAGCGCGTGGCCGAGCAGCTCGGCCTCGCGATAGAGCGGCAGTCCTCGCGCGGGCGGCGCCGCATCGACCACGTCGAGCTCGGCTTCGAGCGCGCGCAGCGGCGTCGCCAAGCGCCGCGCGAGCAGCCACGCCAACGGGGCGAGCACGAGGCACAGCAGCGCCGCCGCGAGGCGCGTGCGCAGCTGCAGCGCATGGAAGGTCGCCATCGCCACCGGTTCCGGCTGATGCAACACGACACGCCAGCCGAGGCCCGGATAGCGACCCGAGCCCTGCGTGCGGGACTCGACGGCGAACTCGCGCGCCGCGTCGAACGCGGGCAGCTTGCGGCCCTGGAGCGCGGGCGGCCCGAGCAGCACGACGCCGTCGGCGCCGACGACCAGCGCCTCGGCCTGGTGCTGCGCCAGCTCGCGGTCGACGAGGTCACGCTCGATCTGCGCCGCCCACTGCCAGCTTAGGTGCCCGGCGAGGATGCCGCGCAGCGAGCCGTCGGCCCGATAGACGGGCGTGGCGATGTCGACGAAGCGCCAAGGTTCCGCCTGCCGGGGCAGAAGCCCGGCCAGCAGGGCCGCGGCGTGGACGTCGCCGACGTACATGCCGTGCCGCGCTCCCGCGAACCACGGACGCGCCGAGACGTCGACGCCCTGCAGCAGCCCGTCGACCGACGCGATCACCTTGCCATCGGTCCCGGCCAGTCCCATCCACGCGAACTGCGGGAAGCTGCCGCGCATCGCCTCCAGCGCGCGCCGCACCGCGGCCGGGTCGTTGCCGTCGGCGACCTGGTCGAGGCGGCCCAGCACGCGCACGTCCTCGAAGTTCTGCGCCATGCCGCGATCGAGCGCGTCGCGCAGCTCGTCCGCGTCGGATTGCAGGAACTGGGTGGCCTGGCGCCGCTCCTCCTGGCGCACGAAGGATTCGATCACGAGCGTGCAGGTCAGCACGGCGACCATGGTGGCGCCGAGCACGCTGACGAACAGCCACGTGGCGAGCGTCGGCCGCGGCGGGCGGCTGTCCGCGGGCGGCGGGGAGGCGGGACGGCGGTTCACGCCCCGATATCGGCCGGTCGAGCGCCCCCTGAAGCGGGAAAAGACGGGCGTCGCGCGGCCATTTGCGCGCGACGCCCGCCCGCCGGCTTGCGTTCAGCGCAGCCGCGAGCGCTTCGGCAGGCGGGCGGCCAGCCACCCGTGCACGTCCGCCCGCATCGAACGGCCGGCCAGCAGGAAGTCCTCGAACCGGCCCGGCACGTACGGAACGCCCTCCTTTCCGTGGCCGATGCCGCGCATGTCAGCGGTGGTAGTCCTTTCTTTCGCGGGCGCCTAAAGCACGCTTCTTGCAGGCAGCACTGCCCGAAGCGCCTTCGCGAGCCGCAGAAGCAGGGATCCTGGCGTCCCAGCTTCTCGAGCAGCTCCTTGTCGCCGTGCACGACGCGCGTGCCGCGCTTGACCCCCGTCTCGCTCGGGAACCCGCGCCGGCGCTTGCTCATGGGCTCGGGCGATGTCGTGCTCGTGAAACCAGTAGTCCTCGTGGCGGATGCGCATGATGTCCCCCTGATGTCTCGGTTAGGAAGTGAAGGTTCCGGTGACGGGTTCCGGAGCCGCCCAATCGTTGCGGCCGGTTTTCGCCGCGACGGCGTGAGCGCTCGCCGCGGCTTCGGGTCGATCTGCCGGACGCCTTCGCGACGCCCACTCCGGCTGTGCCCACCGCGCGAGCCCTCCCGTCGGAGGCGGTGTCTCGCTGCACGTTGGCCAGGTTGCCCCGCCGCGCACATCCCGGGCCGCGCACACCTCGGCGTCTCGCGGCACCGGAGTGCGGAGGCACACCCGGAGTGGGCGGACGCGCGCGTCCGCGGCTGAACAGGTTCGCCCTGCGGCGGCGCGAGGCCGACCGGTTCGGGCGACGAAATGGAAAGAGGCCCGGATCCTTCGCGGAGTCCGGGCCTCTGAGGTGTCAGAGGGCGAAGGGCGCGCCGGTCAGGCGCCGCACTTTCCCGGAGGACTGCGAAGGTCGTCGCTGGTGCCGCGGCATTCGCCGCCGGCGTCGGCGCCCGCTTTCAGGGACATCGACTGCAGGGCCGGCGCGAACGCACGCGTCCCGGCGACGGGGCGGTGGTAGCGGAGCGATTGCAGGCGGTTCACGATATGTCCTTGAAGCGTCGGTCGGCCGGGCTCTCTCGAGCGATGGAGCGAATGGTAAATAGTCTTTACTCATCGCGCAAGCCCCGCGACAATGCGGCCGCTTCCGTCGTTGCGTTCCGATCACACCCGTCCCCCGCCGTGAGCGATCCCACCGTCTTCCGCCGCCGCAACGCGCAGGCGTTGTTCCAGGCCTACGCCGAATCCGCGGTCGCCGCCGGCGCCTCGCCCAAGGGCATCGAGCAGGCCTTCGCCGCGCATGTCGAGATCTCGCCCAGCATGTGGAGCCAGGTCAAGTCCTCGCGCCCGATCGGCGACAAGCTCGCGCGCCAGATCGAGCGCCACTGCGGCAAGCCCGCCGGCTGGCTCGACGAGGAGCGCGCGCCCGCCGGCCTGTCGCCGGCCGAGCAGCAGTTCCTCGCGCTCGCCCTGGCCGCCTGGCGCGCCACCAATGCCGACGGCCGCAAGGCGCTGCGGGCGCAGATGAAGGCACTCTCGCGGGGCGGATGAGGGCCGCGGAGCACGCGGGAAATCGTTGTGCCCTCATCGAAATTTCCGCTTCAACCGGGCCGCCGGCGCGGTCGATACCCGGGTCAGGCCATCCAGGAGTCCGCCATGTCCCACGCCGATCCCGCCGCATCCTTCCTCGAACCGAGCCCGCCGCCCAGCCCGCCGGCGGACGCCGCACCCGTGCGCATCCGAGGAGGCATCGGCCGGCGCATCGGCGCGGGCTTCGCCGTCGTCATCGCGCTGATGCTGGGCGTCACGGCGATCGGGCTGTGGTCGGGCCAGCTGGTGGAAGGCCGGCTCACGCGCATGGTCGCCCACGCGTGGCCGCAGGCCGTCCAGGCCGAGGCGATGCGCGAGCAGCTGAACCAGACCTCGCGCAGCGTCAACCGCCTGATCTTCCTGATGACGGTGGACGACAAGAAGCGCGAGAAGGCCCGCATCCTCGCGGCGCGCGCGGCGTCGCAGGCGGCGCTGAGGTCGCTGCAGGCCTCGGTGGCCGAGCCGGGCGGCGTCGCGCTGCTGCAGGAGGTCGACGCCGCGCTGCGCGCCTACGCGCCGCAGGTGGATGCCTTCGTCGCCCTGATCGACGACAACCAGACCGAGCAGGCGCGCGACCTCGCGCTGCCGCAGCTCGCACCGCTCGAGCAGCGCGCGCTCGAGGCGCTCGACAAGCTCGTCGCGCTGCAGGGCCGCGAGATCGCCTCCGCGGGCGCGCAGGCGCAAGCCGCGGTCTCCGACATGCACGCCGCGATGCTGGGCGTCAGCGCCGCGGCCGCCGTGCTGGCCACGGCGATCGGCCTGTTCACCAAGCGCAGCGTGACGCGGCCCCTCGCCGATGCCGTGGCGGTCGCGCGGCGGGTGGCCGACGGCGATCTCACCTCGACCGTGCGGGCTGCCGGCGACGACGAGACCGGCCAGCTGCTGCGCGCGCTCGGCACCATGAACGGCAACCTGCGCCACATCGTTGCCAAGGTGCGCGGCGGCACCGACGAGATGGCCGGCACCTCGCGCGAGATCCAGGCCGACTGCGCTGCGATCCTCACGCGCACCGAGAACCAGGCGCGCGCGATCGAGGCGACCGCCGCGTCGATCGAGGAGCTCACGTCCACCGTCGCCCTCAACGCCGGCAATGCGGACCGCGCCAACGGCGAGATGGGGCGCACGTCGGCCATCGCGGCGGAGGTCGGGCAGGTGATGGGGCAGGTCGTGGGCACGATGGTGGCGATCAAGGAGCGCTCGGGTCGCATCGGAGAAATCGTCGGCGTCATCGACGGGATCGCGTTCCAGACCAACATCCTGGCGCTCAACGCGGCAGTCGAGGCCGCGCGCGCCGGCGAGCAGGGGCGCGGCTTCGCCGTCGTCGCCGGCGAGGTGCGCTCGCTCGCGCAGCGGGCGTCCAATGCGTCGCGCGAGATCCGCGAGCTGATCCAGCGCTCGGTCGCGACGGTCGAGGACGGCAACCACCTCGTCGACCGCGCCTCGGCGATGGTGCAGGGCATGGTCGGCGCGACCGGGGGCGTGGCGTCGCTCGTCTCCGAGATCGCGCACGCGAGCCAGCAACAGCACGCGGGCATCGAGGCGTTCCGGCGCTCGATCGGCGAACTCGACCGGATGGCGCAGCAGAACGCCGAGTTCGTCGGCCAGGTCTCGAGCGCCGCCGACAGCCTGCACCGCAACATGGACGCCCTCGTCGACGCCGTCCACGTGTTCAAGGAATGACATCATCGATTTTCTCGATGCCGAACCAGCGAGATTCTGCGCTTGGGCTTCGCGGGCGCGCGATCCTAGAATTTTCGACATCCACCGCCAGCAAGGGGAGAACGCGCATGTCGTCCCTGCCTCTGCCCCTCCCGACCGCCTGCATGCCGCGCCCCTCGGACGCCATCGACGCCTACGTCCATGCGAAGGACCGCAACCAGCCGCACCTGATGCAGGACGCCTTCGCGGACGACGCGCGCCTGCGCATGCTCGTGCGCACGACGGCGATCTCGTTCCCGCCCGAGGTGCGCGGCCGCGCGGCGATCACCGACACGCTGGTGCGCCGCTTCAACCAGGTCTGGGAGAACGTGCACACGCTGTGCCTCGGCGCGCCGCCCGCGGCGGGTGCGAACACGTTCTCGTGCGACTGGCTGGTGGTGATGTCGGGCAAGCGCGACGGCGGCCTGCGTGCCGGCTGCGGACGCTACGACTGGGTCTTCGGCGACGACGGCCGCGTGCAGGCGCTGGACATCACCATCGACACCATGGAGTCCGCCGCCTGCGAGCTCGCGCCCGTGATGGGCTGGGTCTCGGCGCTGCCGTGGCCGTGGTGCGCGCGCACCGCCTTGCGCACCGGCGCGCCGCGGGTCGCGATCGTGCAGGACGTGCTCGGCCGGCTGCAGGCCGCCTGAGGCGCGCGCCGGGCGCGGTCGCCGCGGTCGGCCTGCCCGGCCATCCAGCTCGTCCCTCCGCCGTCGCCAGGAGGAAAAAAGCCCGTCCGCGCTCAAGTCGGACGGGCAACCCCCGGTTCGCCGCGGGGGCGTCGCGCCCGCGGCGTCTTCGGATGCGACGTTCAGAAGTTGTGGACGACACCCAGGTTGAAGCCGCGGGTGCCGGTGCCGGCGTCGGTCGCGTTGCCCACCGTGAAGGTCGCGCCGTGCAGGTCGGTCAGGTGCGCGTACGCGGTGTAGACCGAGGTGCGCCGGGACAGCGGGTAGTTGTAGCCCAGCGCCCACTGCGAGGCGTCGCGGTCGCCGCCGCCGGGCGCGCTGCGCGCGGTGCGGTCGTCATGGCGGACATAGCTGGCCAGCAGGCTGCCGCCGGCCAGCGGGACGGTCACGCCGCCCAGCAGGTCCAGCGCGTCGAGCGGGCGCGCGGCGCCGGTCGGCTCGCCCTTGGCGCGCTCGACCAGGCCGTGGATCTTCACGACGCCGAAGTCGTAGGTCGCGCCGAGCTCGTAGTTCTTGCGCGACGCGTCCACGCCGTTGGCATTGTCCTGGTGCAGGATCGTGAAGTCGATCCACAGCGGGCCCTTGGCGTACGTCAGCGCGCCACCGACCTCGCGACCGGCCTTCCAGTTGCCCGTCGTCTCGCCGAGGGCGGCCTCCGCGGTGGCCGTGAAGCCTTCGAAGTTCGGCGTCGTGTACTGGAGGGCGTTGTTCAGGCGCGTCGTGCCCTTGTCGCCGAAGAGGTTCTGCGAATCGCCGGCATAGCCCGTGCCGAAGGGGTCGGCGGTCGTCTGGTTGATGAAGTCGAGGCTGTAGACGCGGCCCGCCGTGAGCTGGCCGAACGCGCCGCTCAGGTCGCCGTGGGCCTGGCGGCCCATGAACTGGTTGGAGCCGGTGCAGAAGTTGGGCGCGCCGGCGGCGCTGTCGGCGCAGTAGCCGGTCTCGAGCTGGAACGACGCCTTCGTGCCGCCGCCCAGGTCCTCGACGCCCTTGAAGCCGATGCGCGAGCCGCCCGTGACGCCCGAGGACAGGCGCACCGACTTGCCGGCCTTGCCGCCGCTGTCGAGGACGCCGCCGAGGTCGACCTTGCCGTAGACGGTGACCGTGGATTGCGCGAAGGCGCCGGCGTCGAGCAGCGTCAGCGCGACGATGGCGAGGAGAGTCTTGTTCATGATTCGATCTCGGGTGAGTGCGTGGATGGGATGGATCGATCCGGCAAAAATTGTCGAGTTGGATCCGCGTGCCGGGCAACGCGAAATTTCTCGACGCCACAATCGATTTTTTCAATCCACGCATCGCCGGGTTCGAGGTCGGAATCCCGTCGATGGCGCGCCATCGGAATTTCCGTGGCCGATGCGCGGCGCCCCGGAAATGACGAAGGGCGCCGGCATTGGCTGCCGGCGCCCTGGAAAAAAACCCGTCCGGGCTCAAGTCGGACGGGCAAGACCTCGTGCGTCGCGGCGCCAGGAGTCGGACGCGCGACGCAGGGGCGAATTCGCGCTTCAGAAGTTGTGGACGACGCCCAGGTTGAACGCCTTGTTGCCGGTGCCGGCCTCGGTGGCGTTGCCGACGGTGAAGGTGGCACCGTGCTGGTTGTTGATCTTGGCGAAGGCCGTGTAGACCGACGTGCGCTTGGACAGCGGGTAGTTGTAGCCCAGGCCGAACTGCGACGCATCCTTGTTGGCGCTGGTCTTGTCGTTGTGGTGCACGTACGACGCGAGGATGTTGCCGCCGGCCAGCGGCACGGTCACGCCGCCCATCAGGTCGAGGACGTCGACGGTCGAGCCGGTCGTCGGATGGCCGCTGCCCTTCTGCACGAGGCCGTGGATCTTCACGACGCCGAGGTCGTAGCTGCCGCCGAACAGGACGTTCTGGCGCTGCGCGCCGACGCCGTTGGCGTTGTCGAGGTGGTAGTACGACAGGCCGGCGTAGATCGGGCCCGAGGCGTAGTTGACGGACGCGCCGGTCTCGCGGCCGGCCTTCCAGTTGCCGGTCGTCTCGCCGAACGAGACTTCGCCCGAGGCGGTCAGGCCGCTGAAGGTCGGCGTCGTGTAGTGCACGGAGTTGTTCACGCGCGTGCCGGACGAGTCGACCAGGTTGTTGACCTGGCCCGCATAGCCGGTGCCGAACGGGTCGATCGTGGTGAGGTTCGTGTAGCCGAGGCTGTACTGGCGGCCGGCGCTGACGGCACCGAAGGCGCCCGTCAGGTCGCCGTGGGCCTGGCGGCCCATGAACTGGTTGGAGCCCGTGCAGAAGTTCGGGGCGCCGGCGGCGCTGTCGGCGCAGTAGCCGGTCTCGAGCGTGAACGCGACCTTGTAGCCGTCGCCGAGATCCTCGACGCCCTTGAAGCCGATGCGCGAGCCGCCGGTGACGCCGGAGGACAGGCGCACCGACTTGCCGGACTTGCTGCCGCTGTCGAGGACGCCGCCGAGGTCGACCTTGCCGTAGACGGTGACCGACGATTGCGCCGACGCGGCGCCGCCGATCACGGACAGGACGGCGAAAACGATGAGAGATTTCTTCATGGTGGGATCTCGTTGGATGTTGCGGGGTGACGCGCGGCGCGCCCCTCGGTGCGCTTGGCGCTCACGGGCCGGGACGTCGCTGGGGACTCGCGTCGCCGTGCCGCTCGTGAGATGTCGGGGCGGATTGTCGAGGTCGGTCTCGCGACCCCGCAAATGCGAAATTTTTTGACCCAACAGCGTGTTCGCCTTGGCAGGGCATTTCACGCAGCGGTCACGCACATCGGCGAAAAGTGGCACGCATGAACGAAAAAGGGCGCCGGCATCGCTGCCGGCGCCCCTCGCCCGGACGATCCCGGGCCGGGTTCAGGGCGTGCCCGCGCCGCCGCCGCCGGGGGTCTCGATGACGAAGACGTCGCCCGGCCCCATCTCGGTGGAGCCGATGTGCGCGAGCACCTCGACGCTGCCGTCCGCGCGCTCGACGCGGTTGATGCCGAGCGCGCCCGGCTTGCCGCCGGCGATGCCGAACGAAGGCACGTTGCGGCCGTTGCTCAGGATGGAGGCCGTCATCGGCTCGAGGAATCGCACGCGCCGGATGCCGCCGTCGCCGCCCTTCCAGCGACCCGCGCCGCCGGAGCCGGCGCGGATCGTGTAGCTCTCCAGCAACACGGGGTAGCGGAACTCCAGCACCTCGGGATCGGTCAGCCGCGAGTTCGTCATGTGCGTCTGCACGACGCTCGTGCCGTCGAAGCCGATGCCCGCGCCGCTGCCGCCCGAGATCGTCTCGTAGTACTGGTGCGTCGCGTTGCCGAAGGTGAAGTTGTTCATCGTGCACTGGCCGGCCGCGAGTGCCCCGAGCGCGCCGTACAGCGCGTTGGTGACGCAGGTCGAGGTCTCGACGTTGCCCGCGACCACCGACGCCGGGGCGTGCGGGTTGAGCATCGAGCCTTCCGGCACGATCACCTTCAGCGGCTTCAGGCAGCCGGCGTTCAGCGGGATGTCGTCGTCCACCAGCGTGCGGAACACGTAGAGCACCGCGGCCATGCACACGGCCTTGGGCGCGTTGAAGTTGTTCTCCAGCTGCGCCGACGTGCCCGTGAAGTCGATCTCCGCCGATCGCGCCGCGGCGTCGACGCGGATCGCCACGCGGATGCGCGCGCCGTTGTCCAGCGGCAGCGTGAACTCGCCGTCCTTCAGCTTCGTGATGACGCGGCGCACCGACTCCTCGGCGTTGTCCTGCACGTGGCCCATGTAGGCGCGCACGACGTCCTCGCCGAACTGGTCGACCATGCGGCGCAACTCCTGCACGCCCTTCTCGTTGGCGGCGATCTGGGCCTTCAGGTCGGCGAGGTTCTGCTCCGGGTTGCGCGCTGGGTACTTGCCGCTGCGCAGCAGGGCGAGCGTCTCGGCCTCGCGCAGGCGGCCGCCGTCGACGAGGTGGAAGTTGTCGATCGAGACGCCCTCCTCCTCGATGTTCGTCGAGAACGGCGGCATCGAGCCCGGCGTGGTGCCGCCGATGTCGGCCTGGTGTCCGCGCGAGCCGACGTAGAACGTGGGCTTGCGGTGATGCCCGAGGTAGACCGGCGTGACCACCGTCACGTCGGGCAGGTGCGTGCCGCCGTGGTACGGGTCGTTGAGGGCGAAGACATCGCCCGGCTTCATGCCCGGGTTGCGGTCGATCACCGTGCGGATCGACTCGCTCATCGAGCCAAGGTGCACCGGCATGTGCGGCGCGTTGGCGATGAGGTTGCCGTCGGCGTCGAACAGCGCGCACGAGAAGTCCAGCCGCTCCTTGATGTTGACCGAGTAGGCGGTGTTCTGCAGCTGCAGGCCCATCTGCTCGGCGATGTTCATGAACAGGTTGTTGAACACCTCGAGCATCACCGGGTCGACCTCGGTGCCCACGGCCTTGCGCGCCTCGCGCGGCTTCACGCGCTCGAGCACCAGGTGGTCGAGCGCCGTGACGCGCGCACGCCAGCCGGGCTCGACGACGGTCGTCGCGTTCTTCTCGGCGATGATCGCGGGCCCGTCGACGACGTGGCCCGGCAGCGCCTGCGCCCGCACGACGAGCGCCGCGTCGTGCCATTGCCCGCCGCTGAACATGCGCACGACGTCGGCCGCCGGCGCGGGCGACTCGGGCACGGTGGAGCGCTCCAGCTCGGGCGGCGCGTCGCCGGCGGCGGTGGCCTCCACCGAGATCGCCTCCAGCACCAGCTCGCGGCCCTCCATAAGAAACGCGAAGCGCTGCAGGTAGGCGGCCTCGAAGCCGGCGCGGATCGTCGCCGCGTCGCCGAAGGGCACGACGAGGGCGGAGTCCGTGCCCGCGTAGCGCACGTGGGCGCGGCGCTGGATCGCGATCTCGCCGTTGACGGCCATCTGCTGCATCAGCTGCGCCTCGGCCTCGCGGATCAACGCCGCCATGCGGTCGATCGCGACCCAGATGCCCGACTCGAGCGGCAGCTCGATCGCGGCCTCGCGGATCAGCGCCTGGTCGGCCAGGCCCATGCCGTAGGCCGAGAGCACGCCCGCCATCGGATGCGCGAACACGCGCGTCATGCCCAGCGCGTCGGCGACGAGGCAGGCGTGCTGGCCGCCCGCGCCGCCGAAGCACTGCAGCGTGTAGCGCGTGACGTCGTAGCCGCGCGCCACCGAGATCTTCTTGATCGCGTTGGCCATCGAGCCGACCGCGATCTCGACGAAGCCCTCGGCGACGGCCTCGGCCGACTGGCGCTTGCCCGTCGCCTCGGCGATGCGGTCGGCGAGCTCCTCGAAGCGGCGCACGACGATCGCGCGGTCGAGCGGCTCGTCGGCCGCCGG
Organism: Burkholderiaceae bacterium; assembly: GCA_036384855.1. Lineage (GTDB taxonomy): Bacteria > Pseudomonadota > Gammaproteobacteria > Burkholderiales > Burkholderiaceae_C > Scleromatobacter. Next base: position 12,547 of record DASVLN010000023.1, read on the forward strand.
CCCGAAGACGTGCGGGAAGTGCGCCGGCTGGATCTTGCCGAGCATCACGTTCGCGTCCGTCACGGCGAGCGGGCCGCCGCGACGGTAGCAGGCCGGGCCCGGGTTCGCGCCCGCGCTCTCGGGGCCGGCCCGGAAGCGCGCGCCGTCGAAGCTCAGCACCGAGCCGCCGCCCGCGGCGACGGTGTGGATGCTCATCATCGGCGCGCGCACGCGCACGCCGGCGACCTTGGTCTCGAACGCGCGCTCGAACTCGCCCGCGAAGTGGCTCACGTCGGTCGAGGTGCCGCCCATGTCGAAGCCGATGGCGCGCTCGAAGCCGGCGGCCTGCGCCGTGCGCACCATGCCGACGATGCCGCCGGCCGGGCCCGACAGGATCGCGTCCTTGCCCTGGAAGGCGCGAGCGTCCGTCAGGCCGCCCGAGGACTGCATGAAGTACAGCGCGACGCCCTTCATCTCGCCGGCCACCTGCTCCACGTAGCGGCGCAGGATCGGCGACAGGTAGGCGTCGACGACGGCCGTGTCGCCGCGGCCGACCAGCTTCATCAGCGGGCTCACCTCGTGCGAGACGCTCACCTGCGAGAAGCCGGCCTCCTGCGCGAGGCGCTTGGCCGCGAGCTCGTGGGCGGTGTAGCGGTAGCCGTGCATGAAGACGATGGCGACGCTGCGCAGGCCGGCGGCGTGTGCCTCGGCGAGCTGCGCGCGCAGCGCGTCCTCGTCGAGCGCGCGCAGCACCTTGCCGTCGGCCATCACGCGCTCGTCGGCCTCGACCACGCGCTCGTACAGCAGCTCGGGCAGCACGATGTGGCGGTCGAACAGGCGCGGGCGGTCCTGGTAGGCGATGCGCAGTGCGTCGCGGAAGCCGCGCGTCGTCACGAGCAGCGTCGGCTCGCCCTTGCGCTCGAGCAGCGCGTTGGTCGCGACGGTCGTGCCCATCTTCACGCACTCGACGCGGTCGGCGGTGATCGGCTCGCCCGGCTTCAGGCCGAGCAGGTGGCGGATGCCGGCGACCGCCGCGTCGCGATACTGCTCGGGGTTCTCCGACAGCAGCTTGTGCGTGACGAGCGTGCCGTCGGGCCGCTTGCCGACGAGGTCGGTGAACGTGCCGCCGCGGTCGATCCAGAACTGCCAGCGGGCGCCTTCGGTGGGTCGTGTTGCCATGGTGTGCTCGTGCGTGGGGATGCGGGGGGACGGCGCGTCAGCGCGACGCGGTGGTGTAGTACGGGATGAGGATGTCGTTGGCGGCGCGCCCGGTGGCGCGCACCCATTCGACGGAGAAGTGTTCGCCGAAACGGCGCAGCTCGCTGCGGAACGCGAAATCGACCGGGTCGATGTGCATGCCATGCGCGGCCAGCTGCGCGAGCGAGTCGGCCTCGGCAGCCTGGCTCATCTGCCAGCCACGCGCCTCGGCGGCCGCCGCGGCCTGCAGCACGGCCTGGCGGGTGGGCTGGTCGAGGCGCGCGAACGCGACCTGGTTGACCAGCACGATGTTCTTCGGGTACCAGGCATGGATGTCGTAGAAGTACTTCAGCTGCTCCCACGCGTGGCTGTCGATGCCGGTCGCGCCGGAGGTGATCATGCAGTCGATGCGGCCCGCGGCCATCGCCTTGGCCAGGTCCACCATCATGACGTCGACCGGATGCGCGCCCAGCTGCTCGGCGATGCGCTGCGTCGCCGCGTTGTAGGTGCGCATCTTCGCGCCCTTGAGGTCGACCGCGCCGTGGACGGGCCGGGCCGAGTAGAGCCCCTGCGGCGGCCACGCCACCGCGTACAGCCCGACCAGGCCCTTCTTCGCGAGCGCCTCGTCGAGGATCGGCCGCTGCGCCTGCCACAGCCGGCGCGCGTCGTCGTAGCTGCCGACGATGAAGGGCACCGAGTCCGCGCCCGCGACCGGGATCTCGGCGGCGAGGTTGCTCAGGATCGTCTCGCCGGCGGCGATGTCGCCCGCCTCGACGCGCGCCGGGATGTCGCCCAGCTTCGCGAGCGTGTTGTTCGCATGCACCTCGATGACCAGCCTGCCGCCCGTGGCCGTGGCCACGTCGTCGGCGAAGCGCCGCAGGTTGACCGTCTGGAAGGCCTGCTCCGAGTAGCCGCTCGCCAGCTTCCAGGTGACCTGGGCCGCGACGGATGCCGGCGGGCCGACGAGGGCGCAGGCGAGGACGAGGGCGACTTTCCAGGCGGTCTTCATGGCGGACTCCTTCGACGGCGACAGGCTCGATGGAACGCGGACGGGCGGGAGCGGGGTGCGGTATGCGCGGTGCGTCAGCCGACGAGGTCGGTGACGAACATCTTGCCCGGCGCGTGCGTGATGCAGAACGGCAGCCGGCTGCGCTGCGCGACCCACTGCGGGGTGACGCCGCAGGCCCAGAACATCGGCACCTCGTCGTCCAGGATCTCCACGGCGTCGCCGTAGTCCGGCTTCATCAGGTCCGCGACGCCCAGCGCGCGCGGGTTGCCGACGTGCACCGGCGCGCCATGCGCGATCGGCAGCCGCGCCGAGATCTCGACAGCCTTCGCGACGTCGCGCGACTTGATCGGCCGCATGCTCACCACCATCTCGCCGGCGAAGATGCCGGCCGGCGTGCAGGCGACGTTCGTGCGGTACATCGCGACGTTGCGCCCCTGGTCGATGTGGCGCAGCCGCACACCGGCCGCCTGCACCTGCGACTCGAACGAGAAGCTGCAGCCGATCAGGAAGGTGACGAGGTCGTCGCGCCAGAGCTCGGAGACGTCGGTGCGCTCCTCGACGAATTCGCCGTCGCGGTAGACGCGGTAGCCGGGCAGGTCGGTCGCGATGCTCGCGCCGGGCGCGCAGGCGGGCTCGAGCTGGCCGGGGGACAGCACCTCGACCAGCGGGCACGGCTTCGGATTGCGCTGGCAGAACAGCAGGAAGTCGAAGGCGTGCTCGCGCGGCACGATCATCATGTTGGCCTGGATGCGCCCCGGCGCGTGGCCGGCGGTCGGCTTCGTGAAGCGGCCGGTGCGGCAAGCGAGCCGCAGCGGCTCGGGCAGCGCGAAGGCGGGCGCGGTCTCCGGGGTCGGTGTCATGGTGTCTTTCCTAACTTCTAATTTCAGCGGAAACAGGTGTCGACGCGCGTGGGCGGCGAGCGCGCGGGGCTCAGAGCCCGAGGTAGACCTTGCGAACCTGCTCGTCGTGCATCAGCGCCTGGGCGTCGCCCTCCATCACGATGCGGCCGGTCTGGATGACGTAGCCGCGGTGCGCGATGGACAGCGCCTTGTGCAGGTTCTGCTCGACCAGCAGGATCGAAACGCCGGTCTCGTTGACGCGCTGGATCACGTCGAGCACCTTGGTGACGAACTTCGGCGCGATGCCCCACGAGGGCTCGTCGAGCATCAGCAGCTTCGGCCGCGCCATCAGGCCGCGGGCGATCGCGAGCATCTGCTGCTCGCCGCCGCTCATCGTGCCGGCGAGCTGGGTCGCGCGCTCGGCGAGGATGGGAAAGAGGGCAAGCATCTCGTCCAGCGTCGCGGCGACCTCCTCCTTGCTCGCGCGCGTGAAGGCGCCGAGCTCGAGGTTGCGCCGCACCGTCAGCGCGGGGAACAGGCGCCGGCCCTCGGGCACCAGCGACAGCCCGAGCGGCACGCGCCGGTACGCGGGCAGGCCCTGCACGTAGCGGTCGCCGAAGCGGATGCGGCCCGAGTCGAGCGGGTTGAGCCCCGCGATCGCGCGCAGCGTCGTCGACTTGCCGTTGCCGTTGCCGCCGACCAGCGCGACGATGCGCCCCGGCTCGACGCGCAGGCCGACGCCGTTGAGCGCCGGCACGCCGTCGTAGCTCACGTGCAGGTTCTCGACCTCCAGCGGCAGGCCGGCGACCGGCGCCGCGGCGGCGAGCACCCGGCTTTCTTCCTTCAGCTGGGCATTCATTTGGAACCTCCGTCCTTCGGGCTGCGGTGCGAGCGCCTCGGGAGCGGCCGTGCGGCGCTCATCACTCGTCTCCCAGGTAGGCCGCGATCACGGCGGGGTCGCTGGAGACCTCCCGCGGCGTGCCGTCGGCGATCTTCATGCCGCGCTCGAGCACGACGATCCGGTCGGCGATGGGCATGATGCCCTCGAGCACGTGCTCGACGATCAGGCACGCGATGCCGCGGCCGCGGATCGCCAGCACGACGTCGACCATGTCGTGCACCTCGGTCGGGTTCAGGCCCGCCATCACCTCGTCCATCAGCAGCAGCTTCGGATGGATGGCCAGGGCGCGCGCGACGGCGAGGCGGCGCTGCTCGCTGATCGTCAGGCTGCCGGCGGGCCGGCCGGCCAGGCGCTGCAGGCGCACGAACTCGAGCCAGTGGTCGGCCTCCTCGCGCGCCGCGGCAACGCGCTTGTCGCGCATCAGCGCTCCGGCGAGCACGTTCTCGCGCGCCGTCATGCTCGTGAACGTGCGCGCGACCTGGAAGGTGCGGCCGACGCCGGCGCGGGCGCACGCCTCGGGCGGCAGGCCGGAGATCGTGCGGCCTTCCAGCGTGATCGTTCCCGCGGTCGGCTTGTAGTAGCCCGCGACGCAGTTGAACGCGGTCGTCTTGCCGGCGCCGTTCGGGCCGATCAGGCCGACGATCTGCGCGGCCTCGACGTCGAAGGACACGTCCTGGTTGGCGGTCAGCCCGCCGAAGCGCATCGTGACGCCTCTCAGTTGGAGCAGGCTCATCGGGAAACCTCCGTCCTTCGGACTGCGGTGCGAGCTCCCGCCGGAGCGGCCGGGCGCGGGTTCATTGGAGCGCCTCCCGGGTTTCGGGCGCGACCTCGGCGAGCTGGCCCTCGCGCGCCAGCGCGGCCGCCTTGCGCGCGCGGCGCCGGCCCGTTCGGCTGCGAAACCAGCCGACGAGGCCGCTCGGATAGAAGACGGCGATCAGGATGATCAGCCCCGCGTAGATCACGGTGTCGATGCCGCTGCCGGTGCCGCCGAAGAGCGAGCGCGTGAGCTCCTCGATGGTCGTCAGCACCGCGGCGCCCAGCACCGGACCGAGCAGCGTGCCGATGCCGCCCAGGATCGCCACCAGCGCCATCTTGATCGACAGGGCCGTCGGCAGCACCGAGCTCGGGTCGATGTAGAGCTCCTTCTGCGCATACAGGCTGCCGCCCAGCGCGGTGAAGAAGGCGCTCACGCACAGCGCGACCTGCTTGTAGCGGCCGATGTCGATGCCGATCGAGCGCGCGGCGTCCGGCTCGTCCTTGACGGCGCGCAGGTAGTAGCCGAGGAAGCTGCGCTCGATGGCCCAGGTCGCCGCCAGCGTGAGCGCGAGCAGGCCGAGCGCGAGCCAGTAGTACGGGCGCTTGTCGGAGAACTCGAGCCACGCCCAGCCGTCGTGGTTCATCGGCAGCGTGAGGCCGACGGCCGCGCCGCCGTAGTCCCAGTTGTTGAACACGATCTGCACCAGCTCCGCGACCGCGATCGTGGCCATCGCGAAGTAGTGGCCCTTCAGGCGGAAGCAGCCCCAGCCGATCGGCAGGCTCAGGGCCGCCGCGACCAGGCCGCCGCCGAGCGCGCCGAACCACGGGCTGATGCCGAAGTTCATCAGCGCGAGCGTCGACGTGTAGGCGCCGACGCCGTAGAACGCCGCGTGGCCGAGCGACACCTGCCCGGCGTAGCCGCCGAGGATGTTCCACGCCACGCCCAGCTGCGCGGACATCAGCACGAGGATCAGCAGGTTCAGCGTCGACGGATTGCCGACCGCGAACGGCACGAGGGCCGCGACGGCCAGCGCCGCCAGCGCGAGCCAGGCCTTCCTGGATGATTTGGATGCCATGGCTTCAGGCCCTCCCGAACAGGCCGCGCGGCCGGAACATCAGCACGGCGAGGAACACGACCAGCACCACCGCCATCTTGTACTGCGGCCCGATCAGCAGGCCGCCCATCACCTCGAGCACGCCCACCAGGATGCCGGCCCAGAACGCGCCGGTCACGCTGCCGAAGCCGCCCAGGTTCACGACGACGAAGGCGAGCAGGATGAAGTCGGCGCCGACGTCGGGGAAGATCGAGTAGAACGTCGACAGCAGCGCACCGGCCGCGCCGGCGCAGGCCGCGCCGATGCCCCAGGCGAGCGCGAACATGCGGTGCGAGTCGATGCCCATCAGCTGCGCGGCCTCCTTGTCGGCGGCGGTGGCCTCCAGCGCGGCGCCGAGCCGCGTGCGGTTGAGGAAGAAGTAGACCAGCCCCGTCACCACGACCGCGCCGACGCCCGCGATCAGCTGCGGCCGCCCGAGCTGCAGGCCCGCGAGGTGCACCGAGCCGGCGGCCCAGGCGCTGTCGATGGAGCGGTAGTCCGGCTTCCAGAGGAACTGCGCCACGCCCCGCAGCAGGATCATCAACCCGAAGGTCGTGAAGATCTGGCTGACCATGGGCGCGTCGATGATGCGCCTGATCACGAGCTTGTAGAGCAGCACGCCGAACGCGAACAGCATCAGCACGGTGGCCGGCAGCGTCGCGAGCGGGTCGAGCGCGAAGTACGCGAACATCCAGAAGCTCGCGTACATCCCGAGCATCATGAACTCGCCGTGGGCGAAGTTCACGATGTCCATGACCCCGAAGATCATCGTCAGGCCGATCGCGACGAGCGCGTAGACGAGGCCGATGAGCACGCCCGAGGCGAGCGTCTGCAGGAGGATCTCCGCGGTCATGGCTGGACCTCGCGGTGGTGGTCCGCGCGCGCGCGCATGCGGGGACGCGCGCGGCCGGAGGACGGGATGGTGCTCATGGCTTGAAGCTGGCGACGGTGGCGACCGGGGCGGCGGGCGGGCTTACTTGCGCTTGTCCCAGGCGGGCATCGGCCAGACGACGTCGCGCGAGGCGACGGAGGTCGGCCAGACGGTGTGGTACTTCCCGTCGATGATCTGCACGAGGATGCCGGAGGCCTCGACGTTCTGCCCGTTCTCGTCGAACTTCACGCCCTTCCACGGCATGATCAGGTGGTTGGCGGGGATGTCGGTCGACGCGAGCGCCTTGCGGATCGCCTCGGCGTCGGTCGAGCCCGCGCGGTTGATCGCGTCGGCCATCACCATCAGGCCCGTGAACGTGCGCGCGGAGTTGCCGTTGAAGTCCGCCTTGTAGCGGCTGCGGAAGAGGTCGTCGACCTGCTTGATCAGCGGGTTCTTGTTGGCGAGGTCGAGCGCCCAGACCTCGCGCGAGATGATGTAGTCGGCGTCCTTGCCCAGCGAGCGCGTGAACTCGGTGTCGGCGAAGCCGGCGTCGTTGGCCAGGATCATGTCCGGCGTGAAGCCGAGCTGCTTGTACGTCCTCACCGACAGCAGCGCGTCGCCGAGGTAGGACGACTGCAGCAGCACCGCGGGCGCGGCGGCCTTGAGCGTCTGCACCTCCGAGGTGAGCTGCGTGCTCTTGGCCGGGTAGGTGACCTGCTTGACGAGGTTGAAGCCGTCGGCCGGCGCGAGGCTCGCCTCGAGCTTGGTCGTCTCGTTGCCCCACAGCGTGTTCTCGTTGAACGTCGCGATCGAGGGGATCTTGATGCCCTTCTTCGCCTGCATCTCCTTCATGAACTCGAAGAAGTTGCGCACGAACAGGTCGTCGTGCGCGGTGGTGCGGAAGAAGTACTTGAAGCCGCGCTGCGTCAGCGTCGCCGACGACGACTCGGGGTTGACGAACGGGATCTTGTAGCGCTCGGCCACCTGGCTCGCGGTGGCGGTGACGTTGCTGTTGTACGCGCCGATGATGCCGACGACGTGCTCCTGCGTGATCAGGCGCTCGGCCTCCGTGGCGCCGACCTGCGGCGTGCCCTGGTGGTCGGCGAAGACCAGCTTGATCTTCGCGCCGTGCAGCCCGGGCAGGCCCCCGCCGGCCGAGAACGGCAGGTCGGGCATGCCCTTGGCGCCGTTGTTGATGATGTCGGCCGCGAGCTCGAGCGCGTCCTTCATCTCCGCCCCGCTCGACGCGGCCGCGCCGGTCAGCGGATAGATCACACCGATCTTGACCTCGGTCTGGGCGTGGGCCGCCGTGCCGAGCCAGAACGCGGCCAGGGCCGCCGTCACCTTCACTCGCGAAAACGCAGTCATCGGAACGCTCCTCTTGCTCTTGGGGGTGAAACGATGACGGGATTGTTGGCCCTGTGCGCGGCGTGGGCAATCAGAAATTAGTTTTTGGTCGTCATCGACTTTTTAGATGGCACTGCGGCGGTGCGACGCTGCACCTTCGTGGACGGCACCGGCGTGGATTTCTTCTCGGTTTGCGCGATGAAGGCGAGCGCCGAGCGCACGATCGCCTCCGCGGAGTGGCCGGCGCCGTCGGGCCGGTAGCTCGCGAAGACGGGCAGCGGCGGCAGCGGCGGGTCGGTGGTCAGCAGGCGCAGGTCGCGGTTGGCGAGCAGCCGCTTGGCCGCGGCGCGCGGCAGCGTCGCGACGCCGAAGCCGCCCTCGGCGAGCTGCGTCATCGCCGAGATCGAGGACATCGCATGCACCTGCTTCGGCTCGAGCCGCGCGTTGCGGAACAGGTCGAGCAGCGCGACGTGCGGATGCGAGCCGCGCTGGAAGGTCAGCAGGTCGTAGGCGGCGAGCTCCTCGAGCGAGCAGCGCGCGCGCCGGTGCACCTGCGCGTTGCCGACGAACACCATCTCCATCGTGGGCAGCGCGCGCGAGCGCACGCCCTCGCCGGTCGCGGGCATCGCGCAGAACGCGATGTCCAGCACGCCGCGGCGCATCTGCTCGGTCAGCATGGGGGTGGTCTCGACGGTGAGCTCCAGCGCAAGCGACGGCCGCTCGGCGCGCAGTCCCTCGACCCACGGGATCAGCCACGAATGCAGCACCGACTCGATCGCGCCGATGCGCAGCGGCACCGACTCGCCCGCGCCGGTGCCGAGCTCGGCCTTCGCCTCGCGCTGCAGCTCCAGCAGGCGCTGCGCGTGCACGAGGAAGCGCACGCCGGGGATGGTGAGGCCGAACTGGCGGTTGCTGCGATCGAGCAGCATGACCCCGAGCTCGGACTCGAGGGCGGCGATGCGGCTGGACATCGCCGATTGCGTGATGCTGAGCTTCTCCGCGGCGCGGGTGACGCTCTTGAGGGTCGCGACCCAGTAGAAGGCTTCGACGAATCGCAGGTTCATGGCGCGCGGGCTCCAGCTGGGCCGTGGGGAGGGCGAGGCCGAACTCTAGGGCCGAACGCCGCTTGCGCGCGAGCCCCGCGTGAGCCGGGTGACGCGCGCGCGCCGCACGTCGCCCGGGCGTTGCATGGATCCATTCGCGAATTGCATGACGTCCTACGCGGGGCCGGTTACGGCGGAATTACACTGGTCGCTCGCCCTGCTCTCCCATGTGTCTGCGGGTTAACCCGCGAGTCCGGGACGTTCCCTCGATGTAACGCGTCGAGGCACGCGGCAGCGGCAGCGACCGCGGGATTGGGCGAACCCCGAGGCCACTCGACGTGGCTTCGAGGCTCGCCCAATCTTGTCTTCGTACCTTGATGATTGGAGTCCCGTCATGAACCGTCCCGCGATGGAAGGCTTGCGCCTGAACGTGCCCGCCTGGGTCAAGCACGAGCGCCTGGTGTCCTGGGTGGCCGAGATCGCCACCCTCACGCAGGCCGCCGACGTGCACTGGTGCGACGGCACGCAGGAGGAATACGACCGCCTGTGCGCGCAGCTCGTGGCCGCCGGCACCTTCAAGAAGCTGAACCCGGCCAGGCGCGCGAACAGCTACCTCGCCTGCAGCGACCCGAGCGACGTGGCGCGCGTCGAGGATCGCACCTTCATCTGCAGCGAGACGAAGGAAGGCGCCGGCCCGACCAACAACTGGGAATCGCCCGAGAAGATGCGCGCCCTGCTGCAGCACGGCCAGGCCGACGGCACGCCGCCGCTGTTCGCCGGCGCGATGCGCGGCCGCACGATGTACGTGGTGCCGTTCTCGATGGGGCCGCTCGGCTCTCCGATCTCGCACATCGGCGTCGAGCTCTCCGACAGCCCGTACGTGGCCGTCAACATGCGCCTGATGACGCGCATGGGCAGGGGTGCCCTCGACGTGCTGGGCGCCGACGGCGACTTCGTGCCCTGCGTGCACACGGTCGGCGCGCCGCTCGAGCCGGGGCAGAAGGACGTCGCCTGGCCGTGCAACAAGACCAAGTACATCGTCCACTACCCCGAATCGCGCGAGATCTGGAGCTACGGCTCCGGCTACGGCGGCAACGCGCTGCTGGGCAAGAAGTGCTTCGCCCTGCGCATCGCCTCCAACATGGGCCGTGACGAGGGCTGGCTCGCCGAGCACATGCTGGTGCTGGGCGTGACGAGCCCCGAGGGCAAGAAGCACCACATCGCCGCCGCGTTCCCGAGCGCCTGCGGCAAGACCAACTTCGCGATGCTGATCCCGCCGGCGGGCATGCCGGGCTGGAAGGTCACGACGATCGGCGACGACATCGCCTGGATCAAGCCGAGCGCCGACGGCCGCCTGATGGCGATCAACCCCGAGGCCGGCTACTTCGGCGTCGCCCCCGGCACCAACACCCTGACCAACCCGAACTGCATGGCCAGCCTGACGCGCGACGTGATCTTCACGAACGTCGCGCTGACCGACGACGGCGACGTCTGGTGGGAAGGCATGACCGAGACGCCGCCCGCGCACTGCATCGACTGGCAGGGCCGCGACTGGACGCCCGCGATCGCCAAGGAGACGGGCGCGAAGGCCGCGCATCCGAACGCCCGCTTCACCGTCGCCGCGACCAACAACCCGGCGCTCGACCCGGCCTGGGACGACCCGAAGGGCGTCGCGATCGACGCGTTCATCTTCGGCGGCCGTCGCTCGACCACCGTGCCGCTGGTGACCGAGGCGCGCGACTGGGTCGACGGCGTCTACATGGCCGCGACCATGGGCTCGGAGACCACCGCCGCGGCCGTCGGCCAGCAGGGCGTCGTGCGCCGCGATCCGTTCGCCATGCTGCCGTTCACCGGCTACAACATGAGCGACTACTTCCAGCACTGGCTCAACGTCGGCGAGCGCCTGGAGGCGCAGGGCGCGACGCTGCCGAAGATCTTCTGCGTCAACTGGTTCCGCAAGGGCGCGGACGGCAAGTTCGTCTGGCCCGGCTACGGCGAGAACATGCGCGTGATGGAGTGGATGCTGGGCCGCATCGAGGGCCGCGCGCAGGGCACCGAGAACGTGTTCGGCACCAGCCCGCGCTACGAGGACATCAACTGGACGGGCCTGGATTTCAGCCGCGCCCAGTTCGACAGCGTCATCGGCGTCGACAAGGCGGCGTGGCAGCAGGAGCTCGCGATGCACGACGAGCTGTTCAAGACGCTCGCCTACCACCTGCCGACGCAGCTGGCGACCACCAAGAGCCGCATCGCCGCCGCGCTGGGCTGAGGCGTCGCGGCGCGCCGTCCGCCCCTGTCTTCGAGGCCGCCTGCGGGCGGCCTTTCGCATGGCGGTCGCGAGCGCATGCCTACACTGGCGGCATGCGCATCCAACTGCTCTCGGACCTCCACCTCGAACGCGCGCCCGACTGGCAGCCGCCGCGGCTGCCGGACATCGACGTGCTCGTCGTCGCGGGCGACGTCGGCTCCTACCAGGCCGGCTCCGAGCTCGCCGGCGACGACTTCGGGCTCGCGCGCTTCTCGCCGCGCGCGCCGGGGGCGTCGTGGAAGCGCACGCTGTACCTGCCCGGCAACCACGAGTTCGACAGCCTCGACTACGACGCCACGTACGCGCGCCTGCGCGGCCTGTGCGCGGCGCTGGGCATCGAATGGCTGGAGAAGGAGACGATCGTCGCGGGCGGCGTGCGCTTCGTCGGCGCGACGCTGTGGGCGGACTTCGATGCGCTGGCGAGCTCGCAGGCCTCGCTCGGCGCGCAGCTCAAGGCACGCGAAAAAGCCTTCCGCGCTGCCAACTTCTACCTGGGCAAGTACACGACGCTGAAGGACGGCGCGCCGGTGCTGGCCGAGGGCTGGCGCGCGATGTCGCTCGCCGACCAGGACTGGCTGCGCGCCGCGCTGGGCCGCCCCTTCGCCGGCCCGACGGTGGCGGTCACGCACTTCGCCCCCAGCCTGCGCAGCGCGGATCCGCGCTACGGCCTGGTGCCGGGCACGGCCGGCTTCTGCAACGCGATGGACGACTTCCTGCCGCTCGCGGACTTCTGGCTGCACGGCCACCTGCATTGCGCCAACGACTACCTGGCGAGCGGCACCCGCCCGGACGGGACGCCGTGGTCGTGCCGCGTGGTGGCGAACCCGCTGGGCTACCTCAAGCGCGGCGAGCAGGAGGACTTCCGGCCGGACCTCGTGATCGAGATCCCGTCGCGCTGAACGCGCATCAGGCGCCGAGCTTCCTGCCCAGCCACATCCGCCACGGCGCCACGTGCACGACCGGGCGCGGCGCGGCCGGCTCGACGGCCACCGCGGACTCGTAGCGGCCGGCGCCGTCCATCGCCTCGTCGAGCGCGAAGGCGGTGCCCATGTCGGCCAGGTCCGGCTCTCGTCGCGCACCCAGCGAACGGCCGAAGTGGCGGAGGAACGCGGGGCGCGAGGCGGTGGGCATGGTGGCTCTCCTGATGTGATGAACCGTGAAGCCAGTGTGTTGCAACGTGTCAGGACCGGTACATGAAAATGTGTGCCGAATGCCCGGCAGTTCGCCTTGGCGCGCGAGGATGCCACCGGAAAGCAACGCGCGCGTGACGGCCTTCACAGGTGCCGCGACAGGGCCGCGAACGGCTCCGCGACAGGCCCCGTTCAGACGCCGCTGTTTCCACGCGTCCCCCCCTCCATCGAGGGTGGCGGGGTCTTGCGAACGCGCTTAATCTGCAAGCTCGACGACCGGGCCGCGAGCCGCGCGCCCGACGTGCGTCCGAGGAGCCGCCATGCGCGCCGTACCGCTTCAGTTGCTCACCTGGGGAACGATCACCGCCGCGGTCTCGAGCGCCGTGCTGATGTCGTCGTCCAACCAGGGCGCCGTCTTCTGCTCGATCGGCTATCGCGCGACGAGCGCGGCGATCGGCCTCGACCTGTCGGACGAGCCCCCGCGCGCCGGCCCGACGGTGGACAAGCCCCGCTCGACGGCCGGCAAGGACGCGTCGGCCGTGTGAGTCGGGCCCGCCGCAACGTTGCGATCAGCTGGCGTTCATCACATCCACTAATGAAGCCGGATTTCGATTAATCCGGCTTCTTTCATTTCAGGGTCGTCCGGAAAATACCGAAGAGCGTGGAAACGCCGCGGGATGCGCCTCGCCGAGGCCGCGCGGCGTCTCGCCGCACGAGGACCCGATGAAAGTGATCGTTCTGGGCGCCGGCATCATCGGCGTCGCCACCGCCTGGTACCTGCTCGAGGAGGGCCACGAGGTGACCGTCGTCGACCGCCAGCCGGACGCGGCCCTCGAGACGAGCTTCGCCAACGGCGCACAGATCTCCGTGTGCTTCTGCGAGCCCTGGGCGAATGCGAGCGCCCCGGCCAAGGTCGCGAAGTGGATGCTGCAGGACGACTCGCCGCTGCTGTTCCGCCCGCGCCTCGACCCGCACCAGTGGCGCTGGGCGCTGTCCTTCCTCACGCAGTGCACCGATGCGGCCTTCGCGCGCAACGTGTCGCAGCTGGTCGCGCTCGGCCGCTACAGCCACGAGTCGCTGAAGACGCTCGTCGAGCGCACCGGCATCTCCTACAACCGGCTAGAGCGCGGCATCCTCCACTTCTTCTCGTCGGAGGCCGACTACCGCTCGGGCGTCGCCGCGGCCGAGCTGATGCGCCGCCAGGGCGTCGACCGCCGCATCCTGGGCCGCGACGAGGTGCTGGCCGTCGAGCCCGCGCTCAAGGCCTTCGCCGCCAACATCCACGGCGGGACGTTCACGCCCAGCGACGAGTCCGGCGACGCGCGCGTCTTCACGCAGCAGCTCGCCGCCCGCTGCGCGGCGCGCGGGGCGACGTTCCTGTGGGGCCACGACGTCGCCGGCTTCGAGCGCCGCGACGAGCTGCTGGAAGGCGTGGTCGTCCACGAGCGCGCGACCGGCGCCCGCCGCACGCTGCGCAGCGACCAGGTCGTCGCGGCGACGGGCCCGTTCACCGCGCCGCTGCTGCGCCAGCTGGGCATCTGGCTGAACATCTATCCGGCCAAGGGCTACTCGGCGACGATGAAGCTCAAGCGCCCCGAGGACGCCAGCGTGGTCAGCCTGCTGGACGACACGCGCAAGATCGCGATCTCGCGCCTGGGCGACCACATCCGCATCGCCGGCACCGCCGAGATGGCCGGCTACGACACCTCGATCGACGGCGCGACCTCGCGTCGCCGCTGCGAGGCGCTGGTGCGGCGCTACGAGCAGCTGTTCCCCGGCGTCGCCGACACGAGCGAGCCCAACTTCTGGGCCGGCCTGCGCCCCAGCACGCCCAACAATCTGCCCTACATCGGCCGCAGCCGCATCGCCAACCTGTGGCTCAACGCCGGCCACGGCACGCTGGGCTGGACGCACGGCGCCGGCTCGGGCCGCGCGGTCGCCGAGCTGATCAGCGGCCGCCGCCCGCAGCTGGACTACGGGTTCTGCGGCGACGCGCTGCCCGTGCGCCGGCCCCGCG
>DASVLN010000024.1:0-3716 GCA_036384855.1 Burkholderiaceae bacterium
CGACGCCTCCATCACGCGCCTGGTCGGCGCCATGATGCTCGAGCAGAACGACGAGTGGTCGCTGAACCGGCGCTACATGACGCTGGAAGGCCTGCAGACCCTCAGCGATACTCCGCGCACTCGGCTGCCCGCAGTGGCGCGTTGAGCATGTGATCCTCAGCCTGTTCGGGTAAGCGACTTACACCACGGCTTGGGACATCACCGCAGCCTGCCCAAAAGAGGTGCGGCAGGGACGATCTTGCGTAGAAGGCAACCACTGCGCCGGTAGCGAGCAGGACGGTGCCTTGGACGCACAAGAAAAACCTTATCGCTCTTACAGGCGGCTTGCGCTCAATCCAGGGCTGGAGCAGAGCCCAGAGGACGTTCATGGCGAGCATGCCCAGAAATAAGACCGAAAGGATCTTCAGCACATGTTCCATGGTTCAGCAGAAAGCCTACCGCAAAGCCGGCAGACGTCGAAGTCCGCATCCGGCCGCCATTCGCCGATCGCCCGGCTTGGCGGGGCTGAGGTTCGCCCACGTCTTCATTCTGGACGAGCTACCCTCGCCCCCGCCGGTCGCGGGCCGACGTGGCACGCTCAACGGGTGCTGACAACGAGGACTCGGAAAGAGCCCGGGACGGCCTCGGGCCGCTTTTTGCCGGCGTCGCTGGCCGTCTGCGGCTTGAAGTCCGCTGTCGGGGTGAACAGCCGGTGCAACGACGGGTCGGCGGCGATCGTGCGGGCACCGCGCGCGGTTTGAAGCGTGGCCACGGACTCGAAGTGCCCCGGCGCCGTTTCGCTCACGACGCTGATCGTGCCGTCCTGGCCGTTGGCGCTCCACGCCTTGCCGTCCATCCAGGCGACGCCGTCCGGCCCGTGGCCGATCGCGGCCTGGCCGATGACCTTGCCCTGAGTCGGATCGCTCACCACCAGCATGCCGTTCTCGCACACGGAGTAGAGGCGGCCGCCCGGATCGATCGCCAGTCCGCTGGGACTGTCGCACGGCGCGAGGCTGTAGTGGCGCTCGACCTTCAACGTGCGCGCGTCAAGCACGGCGAGCTCGTTCTTGTCCTCGATGTTGAAGTACACGCGGCCGTGGCCGTCGACCACCGCGAACTCTGGCCGGCCCGGACTCGGGATGCTCGCCGCCAGCACGCGCAGCGAGGCAGCGTCGATCGCCGTCACGTCCGACGAATGGCCGTTGAACGCCAACACACGGTGCGTGACCGGCTCGTAGACGATGGCGTCGGGACCGTGGCCCACCTTCACCTTGCCGACCTCGCGGCCGCTGGCGATGTCGAAGACGCCGACGGCGTCCTCGCCACCGTTGCTGGTGAACACGCGCCCGACGTCGGCGGCCGCCGCCGCGCCGTGGACACCCGGCGTGGGCGACAGCTGCAGGACGGGCTTGCCGGTGATGATGTCGACGACGTCGACACGCGCGCGATGCGCGACATACAGGCGGTGCGCGGGCGCATCGACGCTGACGTAGTCCCAGCGCACGGGGTCGGGCAGCGGGATCGATGCGACATCGGCCGCCGCGGCGTGCAGCGACGCCAGCGCGAACACGGACAGGCCGAGGGCAGCGCCGACTGCGCGCGGCACGGAAACACCAGGGATCGTCGACATCAGAGCTCCCGTTGAAGGGCGAGGAAGACGGAGCGGCGGTCGGCTTGGACATTCGTGAGTCCACGCCCCGCCGACAAGAGCAGGTTCAGGTGTGGCGCCACTTCCGCGATGAGGCCCAGGTTGAATCCGACGAGGAAGCGATACTTGACGCCCGCTTCAACGTCGCCAAGACCTGCGCGATGCGGACCCGCGTCGGGGCGATCGACTGCGAGCGGCACCGCCGCATGGCACTGGGTCTCGCGAGCACAGCCGATGTTGACTTCGCCGCTAAGTGCGCCGGAGCGCCCGTCCACTGTGCGCGTCTCCTGCCAGATCGCGTTGACCTCGGCATGGCCCAGGTCGACGGGCTCGGGATCGTCCGTGAGGAACGGTGGCCCGGCGTGCACGGCAGTCGCCACAGCGCAGGAGGCGGCCGCGAGCCAGCGCGCCACGCCGGATCGCCTGAGCCCCCGCGCCCCGCCAGCCGCGGAGACGCTCGACCCGTCAGCCGGCATGCCCGGCCCGCGCGGGCCGTTGCGGCAGCAGCGCGATGCACAGTGCCATGAAGGCCAGCAGCGCCACCGACGCGTAGAGCCGGCTGAGCTCCAGGCCGCCGGCAGAGTGCGGCTTGTCGAGGAAGTCGCCGACCGTCGCGCCCAGTGGCCGGGTGAGGACGAAGGCGATCCAGAACAGCAGCGTGCGCGACGTGCGTGTCCAGAAGTACAAGCCGGCGACCAGCACCAGGGCCCCGCCGAACAGCAGCGCCGCGTTCTCGTAGCCCAGCGCGAGGCCGCCCCGGTCGTCGCCCGCCGTCCAGTCGCCCAGTGCGGTGCCCAGCGTCTGCGAGAACAGGATCGTCACCCAGTAGAACCACTCGGCGCGCGGCGTGGTGACGCTGGCGATCGACACCGTGCCTTCCACGCGATGCCATGCGAACAGGCTGGCAAGCAGCAGCAGTCCGACGATGCTGGCGCCACCGGGATAGCCCACGCCGATCGACCGGTCGAAGAAGTCGGCCATGGTCGTGCCCAGGGTCGTGGTCGCGACAATGGTCGCCCAATAGATGAGCGGATGGAAGCGCGTCGAGCGCACCTGCAGGAAGACGAGCCCCACGAACAGGGCTGCGAAGATGGCCGTGCCCACGAGGTAGCCGAGCTTCAGCGACATCGTCACCCAGTCGCCGCCTGTCTCGCCCAGCGTCGTGGCGGCGATCTTGATGAGCCAGAAGGCAAATGTGACCGCCGGCACCTTGGCCACGGCGCTTTCGGCGGTACGTCGTCGATCGATGTCCAATGGGTGCTCCTGCAAGATCGCCCGGCCCGCTTGGTCGGGCACACCTCGAACCCGCTGAATCCGCTGAGCCGCGCATCAATTCGGCGGCACATAGTCTAGAGCTTGTGTCCGACGAGCTCGGGCAAAGACCGTTCCGGCGAGGCGCGAAGTTCCTATGACAACCACGAGCTCAACCGCCCGCGATCTCCTCGGCGAAGTAGCACGCCACCTCCGCCTCGTCAACGGGCCGCAACGCCGGCGCCTCGACGACGCACCGCTCCCGCGCGAACGGACACCGCCCCACCAGCGCGCACCCCGCCGGCGGCGCGAGCCGCGACGGCAGTTCGCCCACCAGCTTGATGCGCTCGCGCCGCACCGCTCCGGGCAGTTCCGGCGTCGCCGACAGCAGCGCCTTCGTGTAGGGATGCAGCGGCCGCGCGAACAGCGTCGCGCGCGGCGCGCGTTCGACGACGCGGCCGAGGTACATCACCATCACGCGGTCGGCGAGGTGCTCGACGACGCCCAGGTTGTGCGAGATGAAGACGAGGCCGAGGCCGCTGGCGGCCTGGAGGTCCATCAGGAGGTTGAGCACCTGGGCCTGGATCGACACGTCGAGCGCGGAGGTCGGCTCGTCGGCGACCAGCAGCTTCGGCGCGAGCATCATGGCGCGCGCGATCGCGATGCGCTGGCGCTGGCCGCCCGAGAACATGTGCGGCCAGCGCTGCGCGTCCTGCGGGCGCAGGCCGACGCGTGCCAGCATCGCGCCGATGCGCTCGCGGCGCTCGGCGGGCGCGAGCGCGGTGTTCAGGCGCAGCGGCTCGTCGAGCGCCTGCGCGATGCGCTTGCGCGGGTTGAG
>DASVLN010000025.1:0-4871 GCA_036384855.1 Burkholderiaceae bacterium
GACGAGCAGGCCATTGGCACGTGGCGTGCCTCGGCGCGGCGCTGCGGCATTCGCCCGCGTCGTTGAAAGAAGGCCGCGCTGCTGCAATGATGTCGGCGGCGCCTGCGGCAAGCCCTGCCGCCGGCACCGCGATCCGGCCGCAAGCCACGGCGCACCGCGGCCGCCCGGAGACGAGCGCCGGCATGCGCCTGGAGGCAGCGCCGGCAGGGGACGCACGCATGAAGCAGATCGGCATGGTGGGCATCGGCCTCATGGGCCACGGCATCGCCAGCAACCTTGCGCGCCACGGCTGGCCGCTGACGGTGCTCGAACATCCGGGCAACCAGCCGCTCGACCGCCTGCGCCTGGCCGGCGTGCGCACCGAGTCCAGCGCCGCCCGCCTGGCCGCGGGCGCCGACGTCGTCATCGTCTGCGTGACCGGCTCGCCGCAGGTCGAGGCCGTGCTGCTGGGCGAGGACGGCGTGCTCGCCGGCCTGCGACCGGGCGCGATCGTCGTCGACTGCTCGACCGCGATCCCGTCGTCGACCGCGCGCATCGCCGCCGCCGTGCGCGCCGCGGGCGGCCGCTTCATCGACGCGCCGATGACGCGCACGCCCAAGGAGGCGGCGCAGGGCCGGCTGAACCTGCTCGTGGGCGGCGACGTCGCGGACGTCGAGGAATGCCGGCCGCTGCTGGCCTGCTTCGCCGAGAACATCGTGCATGCGGGCGGCGTCGGCGCGGGGCATCGCATGAAGCTGCTGCACAACTATGTCTCGCTCGGCAGCGTCGCGCTGCTGGCCGAGGCCGCGGCCTGCGCGCGGCGTGCGGGCATCGACGCGTCGGTGCTGGTGGAGGTGCTCGCCGCGGGTGGCGGGGGCGGCACCGCGCTCGAGCGCCTGCGCCCCGCGCTGCTGGCGGGCGACACCTCGGCGCTGAAGTTCGCGATGGCCAACGCACGCAAGGATCTCGGCTACTACACGGAGATGGCCGGCGAGACGCACGCGGCAGACCGCATCGCCGGCGCGGTGCTGCGCACCTTCGACGCCGGCGTCGAGGCCGGCGGGCCGCAGGCGATGGTGCTCGAGCTCGTCGAGCTGCTCGCCGGGCACGGCGACGCCCCGCCTTTCGGAAGCTGAACCCACACCTCACCCCGTATCGACATGAATGCTCCCCACCGCATCGCCGTCATCCCCGGCGACGGCATCGGCCACGAGGTCGTGCCCGAGGGCCTGCGCGTCCTTCAGGCCGCGGCCGCGCGCTTCGACATCGCGCTCGCCTTCGACCATTTCGACGACTGGTGCACCGCGCACTGGCTGAAGCACGGCACGATGCTGCCGGCCGACTGGAAGGCGCAGGTCGGCGGCCACGAGGCGCTGTTCTTCGGCGCGGTGGGCGCGCCCGACGTCGTGCCCGACCACGTGGCGCTGTGGGAGTCGCTGATCCTGTTCCGGCGCGAGTTCGAGCAGTACGTCAACCTGCGGCCGTGCAGGCTGATGGGCGGCGTGCCGTCGCCCCTCGCGAACCGCCGGCCCGGCGACATCGACTTCGTCGTCGTGCGCGAGAACACCGAGGGCGAGTACTCGTCGATCGGCGGCCGCGCCTTCGCCGGCACCGAGCGCGAGTTCGCGATCCAGGAGACGGTCTTCACGCGCGTCGGCGTCGACCGCATCCTGCGCTACGCCTTCGAGCTCGCGCGCGCGCGGCCGCGCAAGGACCTCGTCGCCGCGACGAAGTCCAACGGCATCTCGATCACCATGCCCTACTGGGACGAGCGCCTCGCGGAGATGGCGCGGCAGTATCCCGACGTGAAGGTGCGCAAGTACCACGTCGACATCCTGTGCGCGCACTTCGTGCAGCACCCGGACTGGTTCGACGTCGTCGTCGGCTCCAACCTGTTCGGCGACATCCTGTCCGACCTCGGACCCGCCTGCACCGGCACGATCGGCATCGCGCCGTCGGCCAACCTCAACCCGGAGCGCCGCTTCCCGTCGCTGTTCGAGCCCGTGCACGGCTCGGCGCCGGACATCGCGGGGCAGGGCATCGCCAACCCCATCGGGCAGATCTGGTCGGGCGCGCTGATGCTCGAGCACCTGGGCCGCGGCGACGCGCGCTACCAGGCCGCGGCCGACGCGATCGTCGACGCCATCGAGGACGTCCTCTCGTCGGGCCCGCGCACGCGCGACATGGGCGGCACCGCCACGACCGTCGAGGTCGGCGCGGCGATCGCCGCACGCGTCGCCACGATTCCCGCGCGACACGCCGACTAGGAGACCGCCGCATGCAGCCGCCCCGCCACTGGATCGCCAACGAGTGGGTCGCTCCCGCGAACGGCGAGACCATCCCCGTCCTCGACCCGAGCACCGGCGAGACCTTCGCCGAGCTCGCCCGCGGCGACGCCGGCGACGTCGATGCCGCCGTGCGCGCGGCCTCGGCCGCGATGGGCGAGGCCTTCGAGGGCCCGTGGGGCCGCACGCCGGCGGCGCAGCGCGGACGGGTGCTGGCGCGGCTCGCGGCGCTGGTGCTCGAACACGCCGAGGAGATCGCCCGGCTCGAGGCGCGCGACACCGGCAAGGCGGTGCGCACCGCACGCAACGACGTCGCGGCGCTGGCGCGCTACTTCGAGTACTACGCCGGCGCGGCCGACAAGCTGCACGGCGAGACGCTGCCCTACGAGTCCGGCTACACGGTGCTGACGATCCGCGAGCCGCACGGCGTCACCGGCCACGTCATCCCGTGGAACTACCCGATCCAGATCTTCGGGCGCAGCGTCGGCGCCTCGCTCGCGGCGGGCAACGCCTGCGTGGTCAAGCCGGCGGAGGACGCGAGCCTGTCGGTGCTGCTGCTCGCGCGACTCGGCGCCGAGGCCGGCCTTCCCGCGGGCGTGCTCAACGTCGTGACCGGCTACGGCCAGGAGGCCGGCGCCGCGCTGACGGCGCATCCACAGGTCGCCCACCTGTCGTTCACCGGCTCGACGGCGACCGGGCGCCTCGTCGCCGAGGCCGCGGCCCGGCGCCACGTGCCCGCGGTGCTGGAGCTGGGAGGCAAGTCGCCGCAGCTCGTGTTCGCGGACGCCGACCTCGACGCCGCGCTGCCGGTGCTCGTCAACGCGATCGCCCAGAACGCCGGCCAGACCTGCTCCGCGGGCAGCCGGCTGCTGGTGGAGCGCACGGCGTACGAGCCGCTGCTCGAGCGCCTCGCGCAGCGCTTCGCCGCGTTGCGCGCCGGGCCGTCGTCGGCCGACCGCGACATGGGGCCGCTCGTCAACCGCAAGCAGCTCGAGCGGGTGCGCGGCTTCGTGGCGCAGGCCGCGCAAGACGGCGTCGTGGCGATGGCGCGCGGCACGGTCGACGCCGACGCGCCCGCGGGCGGCTTCTACCACGAGGCGGTGCTGTTCCGCGACGTGCCGCCCGGGCACGCGCTCGCGCGCGAGGAGGTCTTCGGCCCGGTGTTCGCGGCCATGCCCTTCGACGACGAGGACGAGGCGCTCGCGCTGGCCAACGGCACCGACTACGGCCTCGTCGCGGGCATCTGGACGCGCGACGGCGCGCGCCAGTTGCGCCTCGCGCGGCGGCTGCATTGCGGGCAGGTCTTCGTCAACAACTACGGCGCGGGCGGCGGCGTGGAGCTGCCGTTCGGCGGCGTGAAGTCCAGCGGCCACGGCCGCGAGAAGGGCTTCGAGGCGCTCGCGGGCTTCACCCGCCTGAAGACCATCGCGATCCGCCACGGCTGATCCGCCGCCGACAGCGTCGCGTCAGACCGTGCACGGGCCGGTGTCAGGCGCCGGCCGGCATGTTTGACCGGCGCGCCCGGCCGACGATAATCCGCGGCTTCCACAACGACGTCGCCCGACCATGGAATCCCATCCCAGTCGCCGGCCTCCGTCGTCCGCACCGCACGCCTGACGCCGCGCTCCGCGCGCGCCAGCGAGGAAGGATCGGACGCAGAAGGCCGCCCGCATCCCGCTTCCTCGCCGCCCGGCATCCCGTTCGCCGGGCCTTCCGCATCCTCGACGCGCCGCCCCTTGCCGCGCGTCCTCGTCCGGCCGCGATCGCGCGCGCCGGAGGGAGTCCCCCGTGCAACGCCTTCTCGCCCTCCTGCTGGCCTTCGCGCCGGCCTTCGTCCTCGCCCAGGACCTCGCGGCCGCACCGACGCCCGCGCCGGCCGCGGCCTCGGCCCCCGCCACCTGGAACGCGCACTTCCAGGCCACTTACGTGCGCCAGTGGCAGCCGGCCTTCGCGGCGGCGGTCGACGGCCCGCACAGCCTGCGCAACGCCGCCGGCGCGAGCTGGTCGTTCACCGCCACGGCCTTCCTCGGGCTGCGGCTGGGCGAGGCGACCGAGCTCCACCTCGATCCGGAGGTCGCGGCCGGCCTGCCGCTGTCGGGCCTGGCCGGCCTGGCCGCGTTCCCCGACGGCGAGCTCGCCAAGACCTCGGGCGAGCGGTCCAAGCCCTACGTCGCAAGACTGTTCCTGCGCCACGTCGTGAACCTCGGCGGCGCGCCCGTCGCCGTCGAGGACGACACCGACCAGCTTGCCGGCACGGTCGACGCGCACCGCCTGGTCGTCACGGCGGGCCGGCTGTCGGCGCTCGACCTGTTCGATGCCAACCCGGTCGCCCACGATCCGCGCACGCAGTTCCTGAACTGGGCGCTGATGACGCACGCGGCCTACGACTATCCCGCCGACGCGCGCGGCTACACCGACGGCCTCGCGCTGGAAGTCGACGATGGCGGGTGGAGCCTGCGCGCCGCGCGCTTCGCCGAGCCGCGCGTGCCGAACGCGCTCGCGCTCGACGGGTCGCTGCTGAAGCGCCACGGCGACCAGCTCGAGCTCGTGCGCGCCTGGGATGTCGGCGGCCGCGCGGGCGATGCGCGCCTGCTCGCGTTCCGCGCC
>DASVLN010000026.1:0-4371 GCA_036384855.1 Burkholderiaceae bacterium
CTCGGCGCAGGTGGCGCTGGACGCCGACGGCCAGGCCCGCCTCGACGCGCTGAAGTCCTGGCGCGCCGAGGTCGCGCGCGAGCACAACCTGCCCGCCTACATCGTCTTCCACGACGCAACGCTCGCGCAGATGGCGGCGCAGGCGCCGTCCACGCTGGACCAGCTCGCCGGCATCAGCGGCGTCGGCGCGAAGAAGCTCGAGGCCTACGGCCGCGAGATCCTGCGCGTGCTCGGCGGCTGAGCGCGCCTCGCCGGACGCCGCCATGCCGCGCGACACCGTCGCCCCGCGCGCCCGAGTGGGCGCCCCCGGCCCGAACGGCCTTCCGGAGATCCGCCCATGCCCGACGCCCTGATCGGCGCCACCGGCTTCGTCGGCACGACCCTGCTGAAGTCGGCCGCCTTCGACGCCCGCTACCGCTCGACCGACATCGGGGAGATCGAAGGACGCCGCTTCGGCACCGTCGTCTGCGCCGGTGCGCCCGCGCAGAAGTGGATCGCCAACCGCGAGCCGGAGGCCGACCGGGCAGGTATCGACAAGCTGATCGGCCACCTCGATCGCGTCGAGTGCGACACCTTCGTGCTCGTCTCGACGGTCGACGTGTTCGGCTCGCCGGTGGCCGTCGACGAGGACTCGGCCGTCGTCACGGACGGCCTGCACGCCTACGGTCGCCACCGCTTCCTGCTCGAGGAGTTCGTGCGCCGCCGCTTCGCGCGCCACCTGGTCGCGCGGCTGCCGGGGCTCGTCGGGCCCGGGCTGCGCAAGAACGCGATCCACGACCTGCACCACGGGCACGAGGTCGCCAAGATCGACAGCCGCGGCGTGTTCCAGTTCTATCCGATGGTCAACCTCTGGTACGACCTCCAGGCGGCGCTGGCGGCCGGGCTCTCGCTGGTGCACCTGACGGCCGAGCCGGTCAGCGTGGCCGACGTCGCGCGCCTGGGCTTCGGACGGCCGTTCGACAACCCGGTCGCGCCCGCGCCCGCGCGCTACGACATGCGCAGCCGGCACGCCGCGGTCTTCGGCGGCCGCGACGGCTACCAGTACTCGGCGCGCGAGACGATCCAGGCGGTGCGGCACTACGCCCAGTCCGAGCCGGCCCGGGCGAAGGGCTGAGCCACCGATGCGCATCGCGCTGTCCAACATCGCCTGGGATCGTCCCGAGGACGCCGACGTCGCCGCGCTGCTGCGCCGCCACGGGCTGGACGCGGTCGACCTCGTCGCCTCGAAGTACTTCCCTGACGCCGCGGCCGCCACCGACGCGCAGGTGCGCGCGATCCGCGCCTGGTGGGCCGACCAGGGCCTCGAGGTGACGGGCATGCAGGCCCTGCTGTTCGGCACGACGGGCCTCGCCCTGTTCGGCGACGCGGCGGCACGCGCGGCGATGCTGCGCCACCTCGGGCACGTCTGCCGCATCGGCGGTGGACTGGGCGCGCGGGCGCTGGTGTTCGGCTCGCCGCGCAACCGCGACCGCGGCACGCTCGCCGACGCCGAGGTCGAGGCGATCGCCGACCCGTTCTTCCGCGCGCTGGGCGACGTCGCGGCCGACCACGGGGTCGTCGTCTGCCTCGAGCCGAACCCGCCCCACTACGGCGGCACCTTCATGACGACCAGCGCGGAGACGCTTGCGGTCGTCGCGCGCGTCGCCCATCCCGCGATCCGCATGCAGTTCGACACCGGCGCGCTGACGATCAGCGGCGAGTCGCCCGACGAGGTGCTCGCGTCGGCCGCGCCCTGGATCGCCCACGTGCACGCGAGCGAGCCCGACCTCCTGCCGCTCGGCGACGGGCGCACCGACCACGCGGCGATGGCGGCCGCGCTCTCGCGCCATCTCGCCGACCGCGTCGTCGCGATCGAGATGCTGGCGACGAGGGCGGAGCCGCACCTTGCGGCCATCGAGCGGGCCGTGGTCGTGGCCAGGCGCTTCTACGGCGACGCGGCGCGCTGAGTCCGGCGGGCCCCTGGCCGTGTCCTTCGGTCCCGGAGGGGCGCCCGAGTCGGCCGGCCGGCCGGCGAGAATCTGCGCATGACCGATCCCTGGACGATCCGGCCCGTCGCCCCTGACGACGCGGCACGCGTGGCGGCGCACCGAGGCTTCGCGCCGACGGACGCAGAGGGCCCGGCCGGCTACGCCGCCTGGCTGCGTCCGCGCATCGCGTCGGGCGCCTACGTCGGCCGGCTCGCGATCGCCGCGGACGGCGCGGTCGTCGGCGGCGCGGGTGCGGTGCTGCTCGATTGGGGGCCGACGCGCGGCAATCCGGGCGGCACGATGGCGCGCATCGTCAACGTCTTCACCGACGAGCCCTGGCGGCGCCGCGGCATCGCGCGGGCGCTGGTGCAGGCGGTGCTCGCCCGGTGCGAGGAAGCGGGCGTGCGTGAGTTCAACCTCGGCGCGACGCCAGAGGCCGCCGCGCTCTACGCCTCGGTCGGCTTCGGCCCGTATTCGGCGGAGATGCGGCGCCGCGTCCCCAGTGCGTGATGTCGATGGCGTGATGTCGATGTCGCGATCACGGAATCGACGCCCCGATCAGCGTCGGTCGTCTCCTGCGGGTTCCGGCTGACCCGCCGTGGTGGTCAGCCCTCGCGCGCCTTCAGCCGCACGGGCGTGATCTCGACGGTGTTCTTCGTGTCGGAGACCCACACCGTGCCGTCCTGCACGGTGACCTGCCAGGCCATCGTGCGCTCGACGAGCGCCGCGAGCGCCTGCGAGGACTCGGGCGCGATCGACCAGACCTCGACCTTGGGCGCGCGCACGAGCTTGCCCTGCAGGCCCTGCCACCAGATCGGCGTGCTCGAGGCGTAGCTGTAGACGGTGACCCGCTCGGCGCGGCTGGCGGCCTTGGACAGGCGCCGCTCGTCGGGCTGGCCGAGCTCGATCCACTGCACCACCTGGCCGGTCAGGTCGACCTGCCAGAGGTCGGGCTCGTCCGTGTCCCAGAGGCTCTTGGCGAGCTCGAGCCGGCCGCGCTCGTCGTCCGCCGGCACGTTGAGCGCGTAGGCGAGCACGCGCACCAGCATGCGTTCGTCGGTCTCCGAGGGGTGGCGGGCGATCGTCAGATCGTGGTCGCCGTAGAGGTTTCGGTCCATGTCGGCGAGTTGCAGCCGGACCTTGTGGATCGTCGCTTTGAGGGCCATCCCGCCATTGTCGCCGGGCGGCGGGCCGCGGGCGGCGCGACCTCACCAGGCGGCGTCGCCGCACAGGATCAGCGGCTCGCCGGCGCGCTCGAACTGGATCGACACCGTCACGCACATGCGCCGGCCCTGCAGCGTCATGTACGGCCGCGTCACCTGCGCGATGTTGGGCTGGCGCTGGGCGCTGCGGAAGTAGGCGCGGCGCGACCATCGCGCCTCGCGCGTGTCGTGCAGCGGCGCGAACCGGGCGAGTCCCTCGAGCTGCTGCTGCGGCGAGCCCGCGCCGATGGCGTTGGTGACGACCTGGCGGCCGCGGCGATCGAGCAGGTAGCACATGTCCGCGCCCGGCAGCGCGAGGAAGCGCCGGCAGGCCTCCTCCAGCGTCGCGCCGCCGGCCAGCAGCACGCTGGCGAGCTCGATCGCCTGCCGGTACGGCGTCATGCGCGCCTGCCAGGCCTGGTCGTCGGTGGAGGACTGGCGGTCGAAGCGATCCCACGCCGCCTGCAGCGCATGCAGGCCGGTGCGGCCGGCGGCGCGGCCCGGCGCGGGCAGGCCGAAGTGCCAGCCCTGCACGAAGTCGACGTCGCAGCGCAGCGCGATGTCGGCGCCCTCGGCGGTCTCGATGCCCTCCATCAGCACGAGGCAGCCGCACTCGTGCAGCAGCGAGACCATCTGCGCCGCGATGCGCAGGGCGTGGGCGTCGCCCTCGGCGCGCACGACGACGCTGCGGTCGAGCTTGACGATCTCGGGACGCAGCCGGAAGACGCGGTCGAAGTTGGAATGGCCGGCGCCGAAGTCGTCCAGCGAGACCAGGCAGCCGAGCCCGCGCAGCGCGTCGAGCCGGCGGTCGAACGCGGCGTCGTCGGGCATGGAGGACTCGAGCACCTCGATGACGACCTGCTCCGGCCGCAGGCCGTGCGCGGCGAAGGCGGCGCCGATCTCGCCGAGGCGATCGGCCAGGGGCGAGCCGAGCGTGCGCGGATGCACGTTCAGGAACAGCCACTCCGGATGCGGCCCGGCGGCATGCGCGCGCAGGTGCTGCAGCACGGCGGCGCGGTCGAGGTCGACGCGGGCGGCATCGTCGGCGCAGGCGTCGAACAGCGCCTGCGGCGCGACCGCCATGCCGGTGGCGAGGTCGTCGGCGCGCAAGAGCGCCTCGTGGCCGACCACCCGCTGGTGCGTGAGGCTGTAGATCGGCTGGAAGTGAGACCGCAGGCGCACGCCGCGGTGCTCGGAGCTCG
>DASVLN010000027.1:0-6783 GCA_036384855.1 Burkholderiaceae bacterium
CGTCTCGGCTTCTATAAGACCGCGACGGCGCCCGGCCGCCTCTGGATCCACGCCGTGTCACTCGGCGAGACCCGGGCCGCCAGCGCGCTGATCGACGCCCTGCGCGAGCGCGATCCGGGCATCCGCATCCTGCTGACCCAGTCCACCGCCACCGGCCGCGAGGCCGCCCTCTCCCTGCTGCGCGACGGCGACGCCCTGGCCTGGCTGCCCTACGACACGCCCGGCGCCGTGCGCCGCTTCCTCGCGCGCACGCAGCCGGCGGTCGGCATCCTGATGGAGACCGAGATCTGGCCACAGCTGCTGCACGCGGCGCAGGCACGCGGGCTCAAGATGGTGCTGGCCAACGCGCGACTGTCCGAGAAGAGTGCGAGGAAGGGCGATCGCCTGGCCGCGCTGATGCGCCCGGCCGCGGCCGCCGTCACCGAGGTGCTCGCGCAGACCGCCGACGACGCCGAGCGCCTGCGCGAGGCCGGCGCGCCGAGCGTCGCGCTGTGCGGCAATCTCAAGTTCGATGTCCAGCCGCCGCAGGCGCTCGTCGCGCGCGGCCGCCAGTGGCGCGAGGCCCTCGGCCGGCCGGTGGTGCTGGCCGCGATCACGCGCGACGGCGAGGAGGCCGAACTGCTGCGCGAATGGGGCCGGGCGACCGGCCGCAGCCCCTTCCTCATCGTCGTGCCGCGCCATCCGCAGCGCTTCGACGAGGTCGAGGCCCTGATGCGGGGCAACGGCCTGCGCATGGCCCGCCGCAGCGCCTGGAACGAGATGCCCGACGCGGCGCAGCTGCAGGTCGACGCCTGGCTGGGCGACTCGCTCGGCGAGATGCCGCTGTACTACGGCGCCGCCGACGTCGCGCTGCTGGGCGGCAGCTTCATGCCCTTCGGCGGCCACAACCTCATCGAGGCCGCGGCCTGCGCCTGCCCGATCGTGATCGGGCCGTCGACCTACAACTTCGCCGAGGCCGCGAAGCAGGCCGTCGCCTCGGGCGCCGCCTGGCAGGAGCAGGACATGGGCGCCGCGGTGCGGCGCGCGCTCCAGGTCGTCAGCACCGAGCTGCAGGCCCTCGGCAGCTCCCGCGCGCTCGCGTTCGCCGCGCAGCACCGGGGCGCCGCGCAGCGCATGGCGGACCACATCGCCAGGCTGCTGTGAGCGCGGCGCGGCCGCGCGCGATCACTTCACGAGCAGCGCGTTGACCGCCAGCAGGTCGTTGGTCGTGAGCGTGCCCGCCGCCTGGCGCAGCTTGAGCGTCGACATGAGGTAGTTGTAGCGCGCGGCCGCCAGATCCTTCTGGGTCGAGTACAGCTGCGACTGCGCGTTCAGCACGTCGAGGTTGACCTTCACGCCGACCTTGTAGCCGAGGTTGGTGGCGTCCAGCGAAAGCTGGCTCGAGTTCTCGGCGGCCTCCAGCGCCTTGACCTGCGCGTTCAGCGACTGCGCGCTGAGGAAGGCCTGGCGCGTGGCGAGCGTGGCGGCGTTGCGCGCGCCCTCGAGGTCGCTGCTGGCCTTTTCCTGCAGCGCGACGGTCTCGCGCACGCGGTTCTGCAGCTGGCCGCCCGTGTACAGCGGCACCCTCACGGTGAGCGTGACGTTGGCGCCGTTGCCCCAGCCGCTGTCCGAGCCGTTGAACGACTCCACGGCGCCGTTCTGGCCGATGACGCCGGTCGTGAACCGATCCCGCTGGTGCGTCTTGTTGTAGCCGGCGGTCAGCGATACGGTGGGCAGGTATCCGGCCTTGGCGCTGGCGATGTCGAGGTCGGCGATGTCGCGCGCGAGCTGCGCCTGCTTCAGCTGCGGGTTGTCGCTCTCGGCCAGCGAAACCCAGTCGGAGGCCTGGCTCGGCATGACGGGAGGCAGCGCCGCCGGCAGCGCGAGCGGGTGCGGCGCGATGCCGTTGCGGCCGACGAGTTGGTCGAGCTTCACCCGCGCGACCTGCAGGTCGTTCTGCGCGGAGATCTCCTGCGAGTGCGCGAGGTCGAAGCGCGCCTCGGCCTCGCGGGTGTCGGTGATGGTGGCGTTGCCGACCTCGAAGTTGCGCTTGGCCGAGGCCAGCTGCTCGCTGATCGCCTTGCCGTTGGCCTGCACGGTCTGCAGCGCGTCGGCGGCGGCCAGCACGTCGAAGTAGGCCTGGGCCACGCGGATGATGAGATCCTGCTCCGCCTGCGCCACCTGCGACTCGGCGACCGCGACCTGCTTGTCGGCCGCGTCGATCGTGTAGTCGTTCTGGCGGTTGAACAGCGTCTGCGACGCCTGCAGGCTGGCCGCCAGCGAGTCCGATTTCGCGGCCGTCGCGCCGCCCTGCGCCGCGAGGTAGGGCGCGTGCTGGTCGTTGTACTGGCCCTGCAGCTGCGCGCCGACGCTCGGGCGGTGCAGCGCAAGCTGCTGCTCGTAGCGGTAGCGCACGGCGTCCGCGTTGGCGCGCGCGCCGAGGTAGGCCGCGTCGTAGCCGCGCGCCGCGTCCACCACCTCGGTCAGGCTCTGGGCCTGCGCCGCGCCGGCGCCGAGCGCCAGGGCCAGCGCGCACGCGAGCGGCGTGCCGCGGGCGATCGTTTTCATGGGACCTGGGCGCGGGTGCGACATGGGCAATCCTTCTGGTTGGCAGGTTCTCGCCGGGACCGGGCGGTCGGCGTCGGGACAGGTTTGTACGGGCTCGCACCGGACGATGCACGCCCGATGCGACGATCTGCAGACAGCAAGGCCCCTGTCGACGATTTGAGCCGACAGACTGCGGGCGATTGGCGATGACGGCGGACGCCGCGCGAGCGTCCGCAGGGGCTTCCGGCGCGCGTCTTTCGAACGGCGCGCGCCCGGGGACTCAGAAGTGGAAGCGCTCGGGTTCGGGGAATCCGTGCAGGCGCGGGGCGTCGATGTCGAACAGCTCGGTGCGCTCGAAGCCGCTGCCGGAATGGGTGTAGCGCACCGCGGTCATCACGGGCTCCTGGCCCTCGATGGCGAGCAGGCGGCCGCCCGGCTTGAGCTGGGCGAGCAGCTCCTGCGGCACCTTGGCGACGGAGCCCGAGAGCATGATCACGTCGAATGGCGCCTCGGAGGCGTAGCCGTGCGCGCCATCGGCCTGCACCACCGTCACGTTGGCGGCGCCGCTGCGGCGCAGGTTCTCGGTGGCGAGCTTGGCCAGCGCCGGCTTGATCTCCAACGTGATCACGCTTTGCGCGCGGTGTCCCAGCAGGGCGGCCATGAAGCCCGAGCCGGTGCCGATCTCGAGCACGCGCTCGTGGCGCTGTACCTGGGCGTCCTGCAGCAGGCGGGCCTCGACGCGCGGGGGCAGCATCGATTCGCCGTCCGGCAGCGGCACCTCGGTGTCCATGAAGGCGAGCGCGCGGTAGGCGGCCGGCACGAAGTCCTCGCGGCGCACGACGGCCAGCAGGCCCAGCACGCCCTTGTCCAGCACGTTCCACGGCCGGATCTGCTGCTCGATCATGTTGAAGCGGGCTTGTTCGATGTTCATGGTGTCCTCGGTCGGAAAGGGAGCTGTGCGGGCCGCGCGCGCTGCGGGCAAACCCGCAAATTCTATGCGGCCCCGCGGGCCGCGGCGGGGGCCTCGCGCACCTCGAGGCCCTTGAAGACGATGCGCAGGTGCTCGCGCAGGAAGCCGACGGCGTCCTTGGCCAGGTCCTCGGCGACCCCGCAGGCGCCCAGCGAATGCTTGTGGATGCACAGCAGGATCATCGGCATGAGGATGGAGTGCACGGCCGCGTCGAGGTGGGGCAGCGGCGAGAACTCGCCGCGCGCGACGCCGCGCTCGAGCAGCTGGCGCACCAGCCCGTTGCCCGGCTCGACCACGCGCTCGTTCCAGAACTGCGCGATCTCGGGGAAGTTGCGCACCTCCGTCACGACCAGCTTGAAGACGCCCGACGCCGGGCCTTCGTAGATGCGCGTCCACCACGAGACCAGGAGCTGCTCCATCATCTCCGGGGTCGGGCCTTCCAGGGCCGCGGCCTCCTCGGCGCCGGCGGCGATCTCGTTGGCCAGGAAGTGCTGGATGACGGCCTTCAGCAGCTCCTCCTTGCTCGGGAAGTAGAGGTACAGCGTGCCCTTGGAGACGCCCGCCGCGCGCGCCACCTCCTCGCTCTTGGTGGCCGCGAAGCCCTTCTCGACGAACAGGGCGAGCGCGGCCTCCAGCAGCTCCGCCGGCCGCGCTTCCTTGCGGCGGCGGCGGAACGGGCAGTGCTCGGGCGGGAACGGGCTCATCGCGGGATCCGGGTCGGGGTTGCCGGAATTACTGACTCATTGGTCAGTAATCTTATCAGCATTTGCGGCGCTTGTGTCGGCGAAGCGGCGTCGCGGCGCGTTGACCAGGGAACACGGACTGCCGGCGGGTGCGGCGGATGCGACGACCACGACGGCGAGAGGAACAGGGCATGGACGGGCAGCAAGGCGATCGACGGGCGTTCGGCAGGGCGATGGCGGCCATGGCGGCGGTCGCGCTCGCGGGCGCGGTGCTGGGCCTCGGCGGCTGCTCGACGCTGGCCGGCTCGCACGACATCGTGCTGAGCGAGTCGCATCTCACGCTGCTGCTGGCGCGCGAGTTCCCGATGGAGCGCAAGGTGCTCGAGGTGATCGACCTGAGCGTCGCCAACCCGCAGATCCACCTGCTGCCCGAGACGAATCGCCTCGGCACGGAGCTCGACGTCACCGCGACAGACCGCATCTTCGGCAACACCGCCCAGGCGCACGTGCGGCTCGACTACGGCCTGCGCTTCGAGCCCGGCGACCATTCGATCCGCATGATCAACGTGCGGGTGCGCGAGCTGACGCTGGCGAGCGGCTCCAACCAGCTGCACGGCGTGGCGCAGCGCCTCGGCACGCTGGTCGCCGAGGACGTGCTCGAGAACCGCGCGCTCTACACGATGAAGCCGGCGCAGGCCGACGAGATGGATCGCCTCGACCTCGTCGCCTCGCCCATCGTCGTGACGGCCCAGGGCGTGACGGTGCACGTCGCGCCGCGCGGTCGCTGACGCCCGGATCGCGCGCGCCCGGCTGCAGGACAGGCAGCGGTCAAGTCGCCCGCGTATCATCGCGCGCTTGTCCAAACCAGGGCCCAGCCGGCCCGCTCCGGAGTGCAGCGCGTGGATATCGTCTTGCTGATCAAGGCCGCCGTCATGGGCGTCGTCGAGGGCCTCACCGAGTTCCTCCCCGTGTCGTCGACGGGTCACCTGATCCTCACGAGCTCGCTGCTCGGCCTGGCCAACGACGAGATCATGAAGACCTTCGAGGTCGTGATCCAGTCCGGCGCGATCCTGGCGATCGTGATCGTCTACTGGCAGCTCATCGTCCAGTCCTTCGCCAACTTCGGCAGCGACCCGAAGGCGCGCCGGCTGATCGTCAACATCGTCGTCGGCTTCCTGCCCGCCGCGGTGATCGGCTTCCTGATGATCAAGGTCATCAAGCAGTACCTGTTCAACGGCCCCGTCGTGGGCGGCGCGTTCATCGTCGGCGCGCTGATCATCCTGTGGGTCGAGCGCGGCAGCGCGACGCGCCGCGTGCGCGTGCACTCGATCGACGAGATGACCACCGCCGACGCGCTCAAGGTCGGCTTCATCCAGTGCCTGGGCATGATCCCGGGCACCAGCCGCTCGGGCTCGACGATCATCGGCGGCATGCTGGTGGGGCTGTCGCGCCAGGTGGCGACCGAGTTCAGCTTCTTCCTCGCGATCCCGACGCTGGTCGGCGCGAGCGTGCTGAGCGCGTGGAAGGTGCGCCATGAGCTGGCCGCCCAGTGGCACGAGTACCTGCCGCTGTTCGCGGTCGGCTTCGTCGTGTCCTTCCTCGCGGCCTGGGTCTGCGTGCGGTGGCTGCTGCGCTACGTCGCCACGCACACCTTCGTCGCCTTCGCGTGGTACCGGATCGCGTTCGGCCTCGTGGTGCTCGCGACCTGGGTCACCGGCATGGTGCACTGGGCCGACTGAGGCGTTCTCGGCCCGCGGGCCGCGCGCCGCGGTCAGCGCTTCGTGAAGACCAGGTCCCAGACGCCGTGCCCCAGCTGGAGGCCGCGGTTCTCGAACTTGGTCAGCGGCCGCCACTCGGGCCGCGGCGCGTAGCCCGCGGCCGTGTTGGCCAGGGTGGGTTCCGCGGACAGCACCTCCAGCATCTGCTCGGCATAGGGCTGCCAGTCGGTCGCGCAATGCAGGTAGCCGCCGGTCCCGAGGCGGGCGGCGAGCTCGGCGGCGAACGCCGGCTGGATCAGGCGCCGCTTGTTGTGCTTCTTCTTGTGCCACGGGTCGGGGAAGTACACGTGGATGCCCGCCAGCGAGCCGGGCGGGATCATGTCGCGCAGCACCTCGACGGCGTCGTGCTGGACGATGCGCAGGTTGGACAGGCCCTGCTCGCCGATGCGCTTGAGCAGCGCGCCGACGCCGGGTGCGTGCACCTCGACGCCGATGAAGTCGTCGTCCGGCCGCGCCGCGGCGATGCGCGCGGTGGCGTCGCCCATCCCGAAGCCGATCTCCAGGATCACCGGCGCCGTCCGGCCGAAGACCGCCGCGAAGTCGATCGGCCGTGCGGCGTGCGGGAGCACGTAGCGTGGGGCGAGCGTCTCCATCGCCTTCTGCTGGCCGGTGCCCATGCGGCCGGCGCGCAGCACGAAGCTGCGGATCGCGCGACGCGGGTGCGCCGGCGCGGCGTCGGGCGAGGCGCTGGCGGCCTCGGTGGAGGAAGGGGACGGGGCGGCGTCCCGCGGCGCGTCGTCGCGGGGATCAGGAGTCATCGTGCGGTCGGGTTCTCGGGCAGGGGGCGCGGCGGCGTCGCGTCGCCGCGCGGCGAACTGGGGCGGCG